>NZ_JAOTGL010000012.1:0-58116 GCF_044427045.1 Streptococcus sp. 2022WUSS135 | reverse complement strand
GAGAGTTAAGTGTTTGTTTTTCATTGTCGGTTACCAACTTGTCCCATAGTAAGTTCTACCTTATTTCTTTGTCTCATTCTAGTTTCCAGTTTTTAAGACAGACTAGAACTTACTTTGGGAATTTACTGTATTGTCCCAGTCGGCCCTGACTTGGACTGGACACTTGAAAACTAAAGACACATATGTTATAATCATTGTGCTTAAAAGTTCAGGAAACTAAGCATAAGTAAAACACCCATGGTGGCAGCCATGGGTGTTTTTTGTGCTTGCTCAAGGCACGCAGGCTAAGTTACTTGTCGCGTTTGTTTTGCCACTTACGGATTAGCCACTCCGCAATAAGTTCTGCAACTACGCTGACTAACAACGGTAGCAAAACAAGTTTCAGGAAACTATCTAACATAAGTTCTCACCTCCCAACTTGCGCTGTTTAGTGATTGCGACTTAGATATTATATCATAAAATGAACAAATCGTACCATTATAAATATTTTATCATCCACTAAAGAATCAATGATTGAAAAACTCCTACAGACATTTTCCACAATTTTCAGAAAATCAGTTTCAAAAATAACTGGTTTGCTCCCTCACAATTTCTGTGGTATAATATTTCAGATTTTCAGAAAAAGGAGATTACAATGTCTGACATTAAGGCAAAACGTGTGTCAAATTATGAATTGTTTTATGATTTGGTCTTTGTATTAGCTACTTCTTCACTGACGGGCTTGCTACATGGAGACCACATCGGTTTTAAAGAAGTTGCAACATTTATCACTGCAAACTTGATTATCATGACCTTGTGGATGAATGAAACCATCTATCTCAATAAATATGGCGAACGGGATTTTCTGGATATTTTCACCATTATTCCATCCATGTATCTGATTGGAAATATGTCACTTAATTTTAGCAACGATTTTGCACAAACAGCTCTGCCATTTAACACCTTTTTAACCTTGTCTTATGTCATTATTCTCCTACAATATTACCTAAGAGGAAGACGGATCGGTTTCAATCAGGACATTAAGGCAACCTTGCAGATGCTGACGACTTATATTGCTGTCTTTGCCGGTGCAACCTTGTTGGTCGTCTTCAAGCTATGGACCAATGATGAACGGATGCTGATTGTCTATTTCATTCCCTTCTTGATTTCCTTCTTCTTCCAAAAGAGAATGAGTCATGACCCCATCAACTTCCCACACATGGTGGAACGTTGCCAGCTGATTACCATTATCACTTTCGGTGAGACCGTCATCGCTATTATCAAAAATTACCCGCTTCTAGAACTTCCTTTGGAAGGAATCCTCCTCTTCTTCGCAATGGCGACTCTGTTCATCTTCTATATTTCTCAGACCTATCTCACTATCGACCATCATCGTAAGGCAGATGCGACTGTTCTGCTATACGCTCACTTGGTGATTGTCCTTGGCTTGAATTTCTTCACAGTGGCAATGGAGCTTTTCCCTAGTCATCATAATGATTTGACCTTGCCCATGCTGATTGTAGGAAACCTTCTCTTCTATAGTGGTATCCTTTCGACCTCCTTCTATAATCAACAAGTCCATCAAGTTGGCAGGAAAGGTCTTCTTATCTACGGTCTGATTTTAGTAATTGGAAATGTTGCCTTATTGCTGGATGGTCATTCAAATATCCTACTATTTGTTATCTTAAACCTGCTCTCACACGCTATGGTTGCCTATCATGTTATTCGCTTCCGCAAAGCCAACCAAAGTTTGTTGGGAGAAGATATATAATCATTCAGTTTACTACAGTAAAAGAACAAAAAAAGCAAGGAGACTTCCTAATTCAAAGCCTTCTTGCTTTTTATTATAACTGTATCTAACTATTTCAAAAATAGGTTAAAATCTCCCTTGTACGTAGCCCATTCGGAAGTTAAAAATTCTTTTTTTAGCTGATAATGAACAGGCGCCTGTTGTTCTGTCAAGAATGGGTGGATATACTTATCAAGCTCCAGCCAGCCTTGCCAACCGATGTGGATCGTATCTTGCATAAAATAATCTATCCCCCCCTGCTCCGACAAATCAGCAATATGATTGAAACCTTGACTGGTCAACTGGTACTTAATCTTTGCTACTGTTGCCCGATACATATCTTTATTGAGACCAGTGTAGTTCATCCAACGTTCATTAACCGGGGGAATTACAAATAGCACATCAGTCTGATGTTTAGCAAATTCATTCAAAACCAGCTGAAAATCATTGTACTCCGGTGATTGCAGATAAGATATTTTTGTCTGGGATTGTTTGAGTTTTTTGATTTTTGACTGAAGGCGATTTCTATAAAACCTATCATCAATTTGGAAATCATTTGATTGAGTAGAACGACTCCCGTCCTCATTAGCCACTTTACTCAAGCGGTCATAGGAAAAAGTCTCTGGAAGTTTCATCGCTTCCGTTTCTACCAATCCTAAATTACTACCAGAATCAGCAAAGCGACTAAATAAGGCATCTTGCTTTTCTAATAAATAGGCTTGCCAGATCAACTGCTCTCTATCCCATTTCGACAATTCCTTACCACTAGCTACTTTTTGAAACATTCCTGTCAAACTATAGTCTGATTTAAGCTCTAAGAAACGCTTTGCTGCATATCTATCATAGTCATCCCCAGCACTTGTTTGCAGAAAATAAGTGGCTTGATCACTACTAAAATATTGTTCAAATGCCTTAGATGATGCCCCTTTTGGTGAAAACCATTGAGGAGAAACAACATAGATAGCCTGACTATTTTTTAAATGTGCCCCAATCTGTTGCATGCCAAAATATTGTGTCAGCGAAGCTGCACCACGTTGTCCTAACAAATAGGGAGTATACTCTCTCTGATAAGCATCTGCCAACACTGATGGATGCATACTATCAAAACGTGACCACTCACTTGACCCAAAGAAAGGAACAAAACGATGATTTTTGTCTCCCAGAGCCCTATTTTTCTTATATTTGCTCTTAAAACTAATATAAGACAATGCTACTGCATCTTGTTTTTCTTCTTTGAAATTTGGCCGAGAAGCACTCGGGAAAAACAACAAGGTGAGAATAACTAAAAACGTTGCACAAATCACAGGCCCAAAAATCTGCCACAATTGCTTACGCATGCATCAACTCCACAACACCAGAAATGATTTTGTTAGCTGTATTCCAATCTTCACGACCAAACTCTGAAACTGGAACTGTAATATTAAAACGACTTTCTAACTCCACAATAAGTTCTACAGTCCCCATACTATCTAAAACACCCGCATCAAATAGGTCTTCATCCATCATTTCAGATACATCTTCCATAAATAATTCTTCGATAATATTCAATATTGTTTCTTTTACATCCATTTTATATTCCTTTCTACGATTCATACAATCGTTACCTATTGTCTACTTGAACCACAATTTATCTAAAAATCCTGAAAATATCAAGAAAGAGAACATGACCGTATGGAAGGTCACAAACATACCAGCGAAACTCGTCCAACGATTATCCGGCAGTGGTTCTTGCCCAGCTTTTTTTCGAGCTAAATTAATTGATTTCTTCTTACGAATCCAAGCATCATTGATGATCAACCCCAAAGCATGAAAGAGACCATATGCAATATAATACCATGTTACACCATGCCACAAGCCCATCAAGAGCATATTTAGCAGATAGGCAACATTAGATACCGTATTTCGATTTTTGAAAACCTTATGTTTCAACAAAGTCTTAACCAGACGCATGAAGACGAAATCACGGAACCAAAAAGATAAGCTGATATGCCATCGATTCCAAAATTCTTTAAGATCACGCGATTTGAACGGTTGATCAAAGTTAATTGGGCAGCGAATACCCATAAGATTGGAAATACCTATGGCAAACATGGAATAGCCTGCAAAGTCAAAGAATAATTCAAAACCATAAAGATACATAACTCCAATAGTAGGTAAGTTAAACCATCCACCTTGATCCAAGGCTACTGCCTTTAAAGGCTCCAGTAAAGTATGCCCGATAAAATAGGCTAGAATAAACTTATATAAGAAGCCCATCATAATATAATGCACAGTCTGATCGAGCATATTTAATAACTCAGTTCGCTCTGGAATTTGTTTGTAATCTTCCGTAAACCGTCTATAACGATCAATAGGACCACTCGAAATAGTTGGCATAAATAGCAAAAATCGCAGAAAACTCCCCAAACTAAATTCCGTTAGTAAACCGTCCCGCATTTCAATCACCATTCCGACCGACCGAAACGTTAAATAAGAAATACCTAAAAAACCGAAAATTGCCCCATGCTGACTAAAAGTCGGTGCCAACTTTACCCAAGTCAACGGAAAAACAGCTAAACACACGATTAGATAGAAGACCCAGCTTTGATTTGCCCGTTGACGATAATGCTTGTAGAAAAAAATCAACATTGTCTGCCAAATAATATAGGCCAATAAAGACAGCAACTGCATTGTCTTTGTACCTGTAAACATCAAGACAATGAAGGCTAAACTAACACCTGTTTCATACAAGGGGAAACGTTTTTTAAAAAAGAGTCCTATAAAAATTGGTACTAGCGCCAAGACTAGATAGAAAAAGTACAATGGATTTCCATAAGGCTCTAACTGAGGTAGCTGTTTGAAAAACTCCATCATTGAGCATTCACCTCAGCAATCAACCCCTTAATATCAATCTTCCCATTTGCAGTCAAAGGAAGACTATCTCGATAAATAAACTTCGAAGGCATCATATAATCCATCATCCGTTCTTTTAACTCCTGCTTGATGACCTTGGTTAACTCCAACTCTCGATCAAACTGCTCCATAATCCCTGCTTTAGGGACAACATAAGCTAACAGATTTTGCACTTTATGGTCAGCATTATAACGTGGAACAGCCACCGCAGCCTCAATGTAGGTCGATTTATTTAAGTGTTGGGCAACCTCTTCCAACTCGATACGATAACCATTATATTTAATTTGGAAATCCATACGTCCGCCATAGAGTAACAGACCTTCATCTGTCATTACACCCAAATCCCCAGTATGATAGGCCTGTAAGCCGTCAAACTGGAAAAATGCCGCCTCGGTTCTCTCAGGATTATTCAAATAGCCTTTAGAGACAGCAGGACCTGATACAACAATTTCTCCCTGTTGACCATTCGGTACTACTTGACCATCCTCATCCAAAATAAAAGTTGGCGAGTCTGGTTTGGTATAACCAATCGGCAAACGTTTATAATTCACCAGCATCTCATCAGTGATGGCAACTGCTGATAAGGCAACTGTAGCTTCGGTCGGTCCATAAGCGTTAACAATCACAGCTTTTGGAAAACGTTCGCGGAGCTTCTGAGCTGTTTTTACAGTTAACTCCTCTCCGTCAAAATAGAAATGCGTCAAATCTGGTAAATGTTCCCCATCGAACTCACGAGATAGCAAGGCCATATCTACAAATGATGGTGTCGAAGTCCAAATCTTAAATGGCAAAGTTTGAATAGCTGCAAATAAGGTCTTAAAATCCAAAGTCAACTCTTTCGGTAGAGCAAATAAGGTCCCACCAAGGGCAAGCGTCGGAGCCCAATACATAACCGACAAGTCAAACGAATAGGAAGGTTGAGCCAACATTTGTGGTCGCTCTGGTAGCGCAAACTCCTTATCCCTTATCATCCAGTTAGTAAAGCTGAGCAAATTGTCATGCGAAATTTGCACCCCTTTTGGTTTACCCGTCGTCCCAGAAGTGAAGATAATATAGTAGGTATCATCTCCGCTTACAGGATGCATCAACTGATAAGTCGATTTCTTCTCAAAAATGGCTTCAACTTCAGACAAACCAAGCACTGGCAAACTTGTCTCTAGCGGAAAGTCTGCTACCGCAAACACCAAACTCGGCTCTGCTATTTCCAGAATGGCTTCAATCCGATCCAAAGCAGAATGACTATCTACAGGGATATACGGATGACCAGCCTTGGTTAAGGCAACAAAGATTGCCAACATCTGGTACTCCTGTCCGCCAAAAACAAGGACAGGAGAGTTTGCTGGTAAATCCAAACTATCAATATGGGCTGCTAAAGAATCTGAATCTGCTTTTAAATCCCCATAACTATACAACTGTCCTAGATGATGGTAAACAGGGTAGTCAGGATTTTCTGTTGCAAAATGCTCTACCCGCTCTAACATGCTACTAATCATTTTTATACTCTCCTCCTTAAAACTCATTATAGATAAATCCTCCCTGTCCAATGTCTAAATAACTATACAGATACAAAAGTAGTAACAATATAAAAAAATAGAACAGGGTTCTACAGATAAATCGTACAACTGGATGTTGCATGTTCTATCTCCTTCCATCTCTTATTCCTGCGAATTGCTTTAAATACAATGTCTAGTCAATCTTGACTTACTTCGAACTCATTCCATTCATTAAATGATTAATTTTAAATCAACCTATATTTTACCATAATTTTGTCAATTTATTTCTTTTTTCACTAAAAAATACAAGAATATACCTGTTATACAAAGACTGTATTTTTTATCAATGCAATATAAAAAGTTTAGAACAATTACAATATCCTAAACTTTTCACTCTTTAATCTATCTAAGAAAAATTACAACCGAGACTCAAGAAATATGGAATTCGTGTCAACATCTCATTCGCAAAAAATGTGAGGCTATTAAATAATTTCATGCACAATCTCTAGTTTAGATGCCTAGAACTCTCCAATATTTCATACGCTTTTCATTTGAATAAAGACTCAAATGAACCACTGTTCTCTATCCATATGAAGTCAACGAAAAATAGAAATCTTAGCTAAAAATACTTTTGACAAAAGTTGTAAAACGATTCCAAAGCTTCCAAAACCATGAAGAGTTTTCAGGAGTCTTTGGCTGTTGTGTTTCAACTGGTCCAAGAATCTTGATACCTTGGCTTTTAATCTTATCCTCTCCAAATCTAGCTTGTATCGTAATATGATTTTGATTTTTATTTCCAATCGTTTTTTGAAGTTGCTCATTCGTAATCGGTTTGTGATTTCTTGCCACAGCCTGATCTCCTGCCCAAATATTATCATTCGCGTAGGCGGTTGTGCTAGCAAAAGTTGCAACCGCGAGAGTTGTAATGAGTGTTAAAGCTGCCAGTTTTGAATTAGCTCGTTTCATGAAATGTCTCCTTTTACAAAGTATTAGTTTTTTAATGTGAAGGTTTATAAATTAATTGCGCTAAATATTACAAGATTATGAACATTTGAATAACACTTTAATTATTGACTACTTAAATCCAAATAATCTTTGTATACCAAAACCACGACGTACCCCATTTTCAATAAATGATTGGAAAACTGTTTTGAATTTCTTCCATAAGTTCCAAAACCAAGAATCAGATGAATTAGCTGAATCAGCATTCTGACTATGAATAGGTCTCAACCCACTGACCCCATTATTCTCAATAGGAGTATCCTTAGGAAAAGCTGAGTATTCCATTTTCATAAACGTTCCATTTCCAATTGGCTTAAGAGCACCTGATGATTCGACATGATAGTCTTGTGCACCAGCAGTTACGCCACCTGCAGTGCTCATCAGAAGAGCAAGAGCCATAGCACATAGACCAACTTTATAACTACGTTTTGTTACAATACGTTTCATTTTTGAAATGTCTCCTTTATACAATATTCGCCCTTTTTTAGACAATGTAGTGCCAGTATAGCACAAAAAAATAACGTAAATCCCAACTTTAGAGAAAGATTAGATAAAAAACCATTAAATTCCAAAAAATAAAAATATTAATATAAAAATCCGAAATAGGATACGATCCGTTCAAGAGAAGCTTGTCTCGAATAAGCGAAGCAATAAAAAAAGAATATCTCTAAAAAATTTAAAACCCTCTATTTTCACAGAGGGCATACTATTTTGAGTTATATTATTAAAGTTATGAATGTATAGATGAAAAAGATTTTTAAGAGGGTAATATATAGAAAATTAAAAATTTAAGAAAGATTAATGAAGGCATGAAGGATTTGCAAATTTAATTGACTAAATATTACAAGAATATAACTCTAAATAGTAAACATTCTACTTAACACCATCCAACTCCACAACAGAGTGCTTTCCAGAATGTTTTTACACTACTCCAAAAAGAATTAAACCATGATTTGGTTTCAGATGGTTTAGTTGTAGAATTATTCACAGGTTTCAAAACTATGCTCCCCTGTGCAAAAGACTCCGCTGGAGCTTCCAACAGCCTATACACTTTGGTATCACCTCGGGTTTCGACACTGTAGGTCTCCGTACTTGCATGTGCAGTTGCGCCACCTGCAGTGGTCATTAGCAAGGCCAAAGCCATGGCACTCAAACCAATTTTATAACTACGTTTTGTTACAAGTTGCTTCATTGTTGAAATATCTCCTTTATACGATATTCGTCTCTACAAGTGATAGTATAGCACAAACAGACAACTCAAATTCCAACTTTAGAAAAAGGTTAGATAAAAAACTATAAAACTCCAAGATATGGAAATATTAATATAAAGATAAAAAATACACATGCAATGTTTGTGGTTCAAAAGGATCTTGTCTCGAATAATTGTGGTAATAAAGAAAAAATGTCTCTAAAATGTTTAAAACCCTCTATTTTCATAGAGGGCATACTAATTCGAGTTATATTATTAAAGTTATAAATGTGTAGATGAAAAAGATTTCTAAGAGGGTAATATATAGAAAATTAAAAAATTTAAGAAAGTTAGTGAAGTATGAAGGATTTGCAAATTAATTGACTAAATATTACAAGATTATAACTCTATGTTACTTACTAACTTTGAGCCCAGTTAGTCCCACAGAACAACATAATGCATTCCAGAATGTTTTTACACCACCCCAAAATGAACCAAACCATGATGATTTTTGTACAGAAGGGGCTACTTGAGGCATAGGTGAGTTGATAGACTCTAAATTTCCAACCCCTCCTTCATTGAAAGACTGTTTAGGTCCTTTTATTTCTAGAAGCACTTCGTCACGTTGTTCAAAACCAAATTGTGAATTAAGACGTTGCTCTGCATTTACAACTGCACCACCTGCAGTAGTCATCAACAATGCAAGTGCCATAGCGCATGCGCCAACTTTATAATTACGTTTTGTTACAATATGTTTCATGATGAAACATCTCCTTTGTATAGATATTTGCTTCCTCCTATCGGAAACGTAGTAACAGTATAGCACAAAAAAATAACTCAAAAACCAACTTTAGAAAAAGATTATATAAAAACCAGAAAACTACCTGAAAAAAATGAAAACGTTATACAAAACGTAGAGAAAATGATACTGTTTCGCCTATTTCACTTGTTCCTATCAATTTTCAACATGATAAAGGATAGCAATACCTCTTGTTGAAAGTTTCTCGTATATTCAATTTAACGCTCAGAATATTTATAATCACGTAACTGTCCTGTAACGGAGTATATAGAAAAAGAGGTTCAAAGTCATTTCGACTATGAGACCTTTTTTCTATTTGCGTTTATTCTGATTTTTTAGCCAGTGGTATTGTTATTCAATTTATCTTTGATTACTCAGCTAGTTCGCTTTGCAGTACTTTGCATAAGTAACTTGCCTCGCAAGTTTTATTGCCAACCTGACTGTGGTAAAGGACTTGACAAGTTCATCAACAAGTTTTCATTTCTAGTTGTTGAGCATCCTCAGACCTTTTAATCTCCTGCTATGATTGGCTTTGCAAATCCAATCTCCAAACTTTTTTGCATTTCTTAGCGTAGGTAGATAGATGTGAGTTTATTATTTTTTGATTTTTGTTAAGTATAGTTTTTCCTACAATCCCATAAATCTTTATTATGTCGACGTTTCCTCGAGAATATCATTTATGGTTTATAAAAACAAGTAATTTACTAATAAGATAATTCGATAACATAATAAGAATTTGAGATAAATACATTTCAATTCTATTAATCCATACAAAATCATATTGGACAAACTGACCTATAATTTCTGGAAATTGCTCAATAAGAAGAAAAGCCAAAAGCATATCCAAACCAAGAGTAGTTAGCCTTGCTAGAAAAAATTTAACAAATCGCCCTGCCCAACCACTTCTTCTTTGCTCAAATACGAAATAATCGTTCACAAAAAATGCAAAAACAATAGCTATTACATTAGCCACTAAAACAGAGGTTGTTATATTATGCATTAAAATAAAGAGAAACTCTCTAAAAACAATATAAACAACTGTTGTTAAAACTCCAAAAAATAAGTATTTGAAAACTTCGGATTTAAAGAACCTTCTCATCAGCAGATAGCTTTTTCCCACCTTTATTACATCCTCCTAACAGTCCATATTTTTTCTATCTTTATAATACAGACCAATGACGACACCTAAAAAAACTAAACTCAACATGGCTCCTATAAATAATCCTTGTGGAAAGAAAGATATCTCAATAGTGTGTTTCCCTGCACTTATCGGAAACGATAACAAGCTATTCCACGCTTTCTTAGTCATGACAGCTTTCCCATCAACCTTTACTGTCCACCCTTTACTATAGGGAATAGTGGTCATCATTATACTACTATCATCAGTAATATTTACCACTCCTTTAACACATGTATTTGACCATTCTGTAACCGTCATATTCTGTTTCAAACGCTCTGCCAACACCCGCTTAATCGCATCGTTGTCTGCACGCACAAGCCCTGCTCCATTTAAACTGACATTATCCATTGAATATCGCAATTCCAGAACCGTTTCCTGCCCTTCAGTATTTGAAGTGAGTTGCCAAAGTTGTCTCTGAGAAAAACTCTTTTGATTCGTTAACCATTTATTATTAAGTAATATTGAAAGTTTACCTTCTGCTTGGTTTAAAA
Source organism: Streptococcus sp. 2022WUSS135 (assembly GCF_044427045.1). NCBI lineage: Bacteria > Bacillati > Bacillota > Bacilli > Lactobacillales > Streptococcaceae > Streptococcus > Streptococcus sp. 2022WUSS135. The sequence continues at coordinate 47,302 of NZ_JAOTGL010000012.1, read as the reverse complement.
GATATGGGGTTAGGAAGTAATAAGTATAGCTACTCTTAGGAATAATTTTATAACGAATAATTCCAGGTTGATTTTTATCAATTCGATTATAAATAATTTCCCCTTTATCATTTGTTGTCTCTTCCATATTTTGTGTTTCAAATCCCGAAAAACCAAAAGTTTGAAAATAGCCAACTTGGTCTTTTGTATCTCCCGCCATAGAATTAAGAATAATATTTTGGTTTGCTACAGGATTATTGAAACCAAACTTAATATTTTGAACAAGTGTGTTAGTTCCGAAAGCAATTGAGAAAACGTTCGGATTTTCATAAACGATGTAACGACCATCTTCATAGACTGCATTTGTATAATATTCTGCGAGATCAAAACGTTTTGAATGGCGTGTAAAGTACATTTTTTGTGGATTATTTTCAACTTCTTCTTGTGTATACTCTTTGATATCCATATAATAACGTACGCCATAAAGTGCATCTGTCAGTGCTGTTCCGTTAGCATACTGAGTAGCAGCATTTACACCCACATCACCTAAATAAGAAAACAAATCCATTGTTGAACGCTCCAAACTAGAACTAAAACTACTTAATCCTGGATAAGATAATAATGTTGGTGTCGTTTTTGAATAAGAAAAACTTGAGCCTATACGATAAAACTTAGTTTCAGTATTGTCTCGGATACTGTCGGTCACACGCTTAACAGATATTGTTGCATCTCTAAATTTATAAGCATCTGCATAGAAAAAAGTTGACTGAGATAAATACGCATTATACCCAAGTTCAAAAATAGTAGCTATAATCAATGTTGTCCACGTCACACGATTTTGCTGTAAACAAAAAGATAATAAGATTACTATCCAGACAATAACTGTCAATACTACCTGAGTCAGAAAATACCCTTGTTGTAATAGGATGATACTCGTCATCCCTACAATTGTCAAAATACCCGTAAAACCAATTACTTTTTTTTGAGACCACTGCCATTTTTTCCAACAGAAGAAAAGTATTCCCGCTATTAATAAAACCACAAAACACAGAATCAATAACAAATATTGTCGAACAAAACTTGTTACAATCATAGGTTGCACTTTAGAAATATAGCTATAGCTTTGACTCAGAACATAAACTGCTGCAGCGATAAGTATACTAAGTCCAATGATAAAACTTCTGTATGAAATCTTTGGCTTTTGTTTAAAGGTTTGAAACGCTAGCAAAATCATATAAAAGGATAAAATCCAAGAAAATCGGAAAAAGAAACCTGCGGGATTCTGCCCCATATGCCAAATCTTACTAGCAAACTCATTAATAAAGGAAATGAAAAAGATTGCCAATATAATACAGGCGCCGATTTTTTGATTACGATGCGTCTCAGCAAATCTAAAATAAAGAATAAAACCAAACAAAGCTAACGCCCCAATATAAATATTTGGCAAATTAGGTCCTGCTGACCAACCAGAACTCGTATCAAAACCACCAATGGTCAATTTTGATAAAATATCGAAAGGATTAATTTGTAAAGCAAAGCTAAACTCCATACCCGAGCCTACTTGCCCCTTACTTTGCATAAGGTTTAATACCACCGGATAGAGCAATACAGCTACTAACCCCACTCCTATGACAGAATAAATAAAAGCCTTCAAAAGAGGGGAAAAGAAATTACGTAATTTCTGTCTCCAATCCCCAACAATTGATAAGCGAGGGGATACATAAAAGCAGGCATACATGGCAACAAAGAGACTAATCATGTAACCCATGTAAAATTGAGTAAAGATGGTCAGCGCCAAAGTCCATATATAACGAAACGGCTTACCACCATCCAATAACTCCTCTAGTGCAACGATCACTAGTGGCAACATAATCATTGCATCATAAAAGATTGGGTTCATCTGATAAGAAACTAACATACCAGATAATGCATAGGCTGTTGACATAAGTGGCACCAGCCATGCAGTAGTATCAAGGCCTCTATAACGCTTAATAAGAAGATATGCAAAACTCATCCCAATCGCTCCGTAACGGAGCCAAATGGTTAAAAATACTGCTAAACTAAACTGACTTAATGGAGTAATGACATAAATAAGATTGAAAGGACTTAGCAAATAATAGGCTAATACTCCGAGCATATCCCCTCCTAACGATTTAGTAAAGGAATACAAGAATCCAGACCAATCCCCTGAAAGAATCGTTGATTTCAAAAAACCATAAAAACTAATATACTGTTGTCCAAAATCAACCGCCATAAGACTTTTGCTTCCAAAAGGATATATACCTATGCATAGCCACACAACCAGCATAATAAGCATAGGCAGTGTACTACTGACAATATAAATACTCATCTTTCGATTCGCTTCAATATAATTGAGCAACCTTTGATATAATTTCATAAATATCCTCATTTTTTATCCTACCCTATCTTTCTCTGCTTGTTCAATATTTGTTTTTTCAACTATAAAGTGTGGACGCTTTTTGACTTCGTAATATATTTTACCAATGTATTCTCCCAAAATACCAATAGAAACTAGCTGAACACCTCCAAAAAGAATAATAGCTGCAATGGTTGTAAAATACCCACTAACTATATGTTCCGGATGTGTAAAATACCGAATAAATTCCATTATAAGATAAAGTAAAGCAAGTCCTAAACTGAGTAAACCTAACTGTATGCAAATCCTCAGCGGCTTATCATTAAACGAAATCATGCCTTGAACTGCATAATTAAAGGATTTTTTAAAGCCAAACTTACTGGTTCCGGCCACCCTAACTTGGTTACTATATGTAATTACTTTTTCTTTAAAACCTATCCATTCGTATAGTCCTTTATTAAATCGGTTATACTCAGGTAATGCTACAAAAGTTTCAACAGCACGCTTACTTAACAAACGTAATTCTGATTTTCCATCCGTCAATTCTACTTCCATGGAATGCTTTGATATTTCGTAAAACATTTTTGCAAAAAAACTTACAAATTTTGATTCACCAACTCGATCTCGCTGACCGCTCACAATATCGTACCCATTATTATATGCCTCAACAAACTGAGGGATAAGGTAAGGAGGATGTTGGAGATCTCCATCCATTACCATAACTGCATCCCCTGTTGCATATTTAAACCCCGCTAAAATACCTCCCTCACGGCCAAAATTTCTACTTAAACTAATGTAACGAACCTTAGTATTTTGGGCAGCAATTGTTTCAATCAATTCAAGTGTCATATCATTAGAGCCATCATCAATATAAAGCAACTCATAATCTGCCAACTCTTTTCCTAACATACTATCCAGCTGCTTAGACATTTCTTCATGTGTTTTAGTTAATATTTTTTCTTCATTGAAAAAAGTAATTAATAAAGTTAATTTCATTAATAAGCTACCTCATTTTTGATATTTCTTAAAAGGAGCAGATAATAAACTCTCTACAATACTGGAATCTGTATCTGCCCCTTTTAAAAAAGAGAGAAGCAATGTTCTCTCTTATATCATTCATTAGCTTAGTCATTTATTCATGATTAAGCATTCTTAGATTTACGGCAATATACCATTACAACTATTGCAATAAGAGCAACAAAACCAGCTATAGCAACCAAAATATTACCTTTGTCACCTGTAGATGGAAGAGCCGTTTTTCTAGTTTTTTCACTAGTTGTTGTAGTTGTTGGCTCCTCGGTAGTCGTTGTAGTTGTTGGCTCCTCGGTAGTCGTTGTGGTTGTTGGCTCCTCAGTAGTCGTTGTGGTTGTTGGCTCCTCGGTAGTCGTTGTAGTTGTTGGCTCCTCGGTAGTCGTTGTGGTTGTTGGCTCCTCAGTAGTCGTTGTGGTTGTTGGCTCCTCAGTAGTCGTTGTGGTTGTTGGCTCCTCAGTAGTCGTTGTGGTTGTTGGCTCCTCGGTAGTCGTTGTGGTTGTTGGCTCCTCGGTAGTCGTTGTAGTTGTTGGCTCCTCGGTAGTCGTTGTAGTTGTTGGCTCCTCGGTAGTCGTTGTAGTTGTTGGCTCAACGTATCCATTATTGAACTCAATATCCTCAGGATACTCAATCTTAGCAACTAGTTTACCCTCACCATCATCAGTAACAATTACAGTTATCTTAATTTCAAGACTATCATAGATGATTGCCGTATCTCCACCCACAACCTCAGTGACTGTATAAGTGTAAGTCCCTGCCTTATCAAAGGTTAATTCTTTGAATTTTACATTACCATCTTTACCGTTTTTAGCAGTAGCGACTTCTTCGTTTGCTTCATTTTTCAATACAAACTCAAATTCGTCTTCCTTCAACTCACGACCAGTGAGTGTTTTCTTAACAGCCAGTTCTGCACGAGTAGCTGATACGGCATACGTATTGTTAAATGGGGTTTCATCACTGTATGAAACAGCGGCACTCAACTCACCTGAACCATTATCTGTTACAGTTACGGTTGCAGTAATTGTCTTACCGTCATAAGTGACACCTTTATCGGTTGTACCACCATTCTTTTCAGAGATAGTATAAGTATAGGTACCTGCCTTATCAAAGGTTAATTCTTTGAATTTTACATTACCATCTTTATCATTTTTAGCAGTAGCGACTTCTTCGTTTGCTTTATTTTTCAATACAAACTCAAATTCGTCTTCCTTCAACTCACGACCAGTGAGTGTTTTCTTAACAGCCAGTTCTGCACGAGTAGCTGATACGGCATACGTATTGTTAAATGGGGTTTCATCACTGTATGAAACAGCGGCACTCAACTCACCTGAACCATTATCTGTTACAGTTACGGTTGCAGTAATGGTCTTACCGTCATAAGTGACACCTTTATCGGTTGTACCACCATTCTTTTCAGAGATGGTATAAGTGTATGTACCCGCCTTATCAAAGGTTAATTCTTTGAATTTTACATTACCATCTTTATCATTTTTAGCAGTAGCGACTTCTTCGTTTGCTTCATTTTTCAATACAAACTCAAATTCGTCTTCCTTCAACTCACGACCAGTGAGTGTTTTCTTAACAGCCAGTTCCGCACGAGTAGCTGATACGGCATACGTATTGTTAAATGGGGTTTCATCACTGTATGAAACAGCGGCACTCAACTCACCTGAACCATTATCTGTTACAGTTACGGTTGCAGTAATGGTCTTACCGTCATAAGTGACACCTTTATCGGTTGTACCACCATTCTTTTCAGAGATGGTATAAGTGTATGTACCTGCCTTATCAAAGGTCAATTCTTTGAATTTTACATTACCATCTTTATCATTTTTAGCAGTAGCGACTTCTTCGTTTGCTTTATTTTTCAATACAAACTCAAATTCGTCTTCCTTCAACTCACGACCGGTTAGTGTTTTCTTAACAGCCAGTTCTGCCTTGGCTTTGCTTGTTTTGTAGATGTTATTGAACTCAGTATTTTTCGAATAGAAAACCTCAGCAACGAGTCTACCTTTACCATTGTCGGTCACAACTACGGTCACTTCAACTTTAAGGCTATCATACGTTACGCCATCAATTGTTTTACCTGCATTGGTTTCTTCGATTGTGTATTGATAAGCTCCTCGACTATCATAGGTTATGGGTGCAAATTTCACTTTCCCATCCGCAGTATTAGTCACTTTTTGACGTACAATATTTTCCGTAGGGACAACCGTATTTCTTGCAGGCATTCTCGAAGGAGTAGGATCTGGGAAACGATTTTCTGTCAAAACAAATTCAAACTCACCTTCGAGGAGCTTGCGACCTGTCAACTTCTTAGTCACTTCAAGCTCTACATCAACTGGAGTTGGCGTATAAATATTTTTAAATGTATTATCATCATTTGCATAAGAAACTGTAGCCGTCAATTTTCCAGTTGGATCCTTTGATACTACGACAGCCACTTCAACAGGTTGTTCATCGTAAGTAATCCCATTTTCATCTGATGTATTAGCCTTCTTCTCCTTGATAGTGTAATCATAAGTTCCTTCCTCATCAAATGTCAATTCCTTGAACTTGATGTCACCATATTGATCGTTCTTAGCAGTCTCAATTTCTCTACCGTATTGATCAGTCAAGACAAATTCAAACTCTTGATCTACCAATGCTCGACCTTCTAAGATTTTAGTTGCTTTCAAAACAACTTTAGCTGGTTGCTTTTTCTTATTGACGATTGTTTTACTAGCAATCTTGCTTATAGAATCAAAGTCTGCAGGATTAACTACTACATCTTCTCCTGCAACATAGCCATCTGGAGGAGTTACTTCGCGTAGGATGTACTCATCTCTCAAAAGCCCGGTAATAGTTGCTTTACCATTAACATCCGTTTTCAGGGTTCCAACTACTTGTCCAGTCGCCTTACGAATAACGGTAAATTCAGCTCCTGCAAGAGCGACACCTTCTTCGTTAACCTTTTTAATACCTAGACTATAGTTATATCCGCTAGCGGTACCAGAAGCACCTTGGTAGGCGAATTTGCTGGTATAGTCGCTTTTTTTAGTAGTTCCTGAAGAGTAGGTTATGTTATTTTCAACTACTTCTCCGTTAACGAGATTATAGTTGGCTTTTACTTTATAAGCGATTGTATATCCTCTAGAAATGTTTCCAAATTTAATCTTGAAGGAGGTTTTATCATTAGAAAGTTCAACATTATATTTATTCGTAACATCAGTACTGTTTCTTAGTTCCCAGTAATTGATGTCATTTTTAGCGTAATCCCCTTCAGAGATTTTAAAACTGCCTTCTACATACTGTAAACCTGGGGACTTGATGGTATCAGCAATAACAACATTCGATACACTTTCCTTAGCGGTATTGAAGTGGACATAGTATTGGATTGTATTGGTGCCAGAAGTCGTTCCATATTTCCAAAAATTAAGAGTATCTGGCTCGCCAGTAGGACCGAGATAATTGATTTTACCACCACCAATCGTAATAGATGGCGAGCTACCATTAATCATGATGGTTGCGGAAACTTCCTGTGCTTTTTTAACTACATTACTATCCACCACCACATTAAACGCCATGTGTCCGGTTACATCATTCTTTTTATCAACATAATCTGTATAAGTGATGGTTAGTTTTTTAGTTCTTGTATCAGCAACAGCTTTCGCAACCTTTTGACCATCAGGAGCATACACATCAAAAGATTCATTCCTTTGGAAGGTTAATTCATTTGGCAGGGAGATGACAGTCGTATCACCATCTTTTGCTGACTCAGGTACAGCAAAATCAAATGAAAACTCTACGGATTGTTTGTATCCACTTTTTTCTGGGGTTAATTTCGTATTACTCACAGTAATATTAACCGTATCTGCTGAGACTATTTGGGTAGAAAAAATTCCACCTAAAAATACCAGCAGAATCGCAAATAATTTTCTTATTCTAGCCATTTTTGGCTCCTCCATATTTTATGACTCAGTAATTTTAAAATACCTTCTATTATTTTTATACAATCCACTCACCCCATTTGCAAGTGCTTTCACACTATTAGCGAATACACTCGAACCCAATAATACCAAGAGTGGTGTCAATAGATAGGCCCACAATTTCTTCAATTTATAATTCCCTATCTTCCTTTCTAAAATGTTTTCTCTTACACAAAATATATAAACTTACACTATAAAAATCACATCCTTTTACAACTATTCTTAAATTCTTCTACCATAATAGTGAAAAACTTAATTTTTTATAATAGGGATTCATTACTATTCAAATACTTTTGTTTTTATTTGACTCATCCCTCAAGTTTTATTGTATATTTTTTCACAATTTTTGTCAAATTCATAATGGAAAAAGAACCTAGATTCATTCAGAAATTATACTTATTGTACTGTTGCAACCAACTTTATGTCTAAGAATAATCGTTTACAACATACTACACTAATTTACTTGCTGCGGCTTGGTCGAGGATAAGAACGACATCGTCATGGTTTTGGAGGACGCTTGCTGGGACATCTTCTGTCACAGGACCTTCCACAGTCGCCTTAATGGCGTCAGCTTTTTCCTGACCATAAGCCATGAGGACAATGGTCTTGGCTACCATAATGTTGGCGATGCCCATGGAAATAGCCTGCTTGGGTACATCTTCGGTATTGTCAAAGAAGCGTGCATTGGCTTCAATGGTTGATGGCGCCAATTCAACCAGATGGGTCTGACCATCAAATGGAGCACCTGGTTCGTTAAAACCGATATGCCCGTTGCGACCGATACCCAAAATTTGGAAATCAACTGGATGTTCAGCTAAAATTTTATTGTAACGTTCTGTTTCAGCAACTACATCTGTCGCCAAACCATTCGGTAAATAAGATTGTTTAAACGGTTTGGCATTGAAAAGATTTTCCTTCATAAAATGAATATAGGATTGGTCGCTCTCCTCACCTAAACCAACATACTCATCCAAGTTTACAGATGTCACATCCGAAAAGTCTAAATCCGACTCACGAATCAATCTGTAAAATTCTAACGGACTGGAGCCTGTTGCCAAACCTAATACCTTGGCACCTCCGTTCATTTTTTCTCTCAAAATGTCTAATGCTACAGTTGCTCCTTCAACTTGATTGTTTACTACATGAATTTTCATAACACACCTCTTTGGTCTATACCATTTCTAGTTTTTTCTTTATTATATGGTATAGACCAATTTTTGTCAAGAATTTATACCTATAGAGTATTAAATCAACACAAATAATTTTAAATCTCTTCCCATCCATCAAGACTAAAGTGTCTAACTATGATATAATACATTTATGACAGATGTGCTTTTTTACTTATTTTTTATTGGTATTCTGTTCTGCCTTACTGGCTATTTTATTTCTAAATCAAAGGTCCTAAAGTTTATTTTCTACCTGATTGGTAGTCTATTGGTGGCTTTGCCATTTGCCCTATTGATTTATTTTACCTATATTTTATTTTAAGTCTAAGGAGTGAATATGAATACTGCAGATTTTGATTTTGATTTACCCGAAGAGCTTATCGCTCAAGTTCCCCTTGAAAAGCGCGACAGCTCTAAACTATTGATCCTCGACCGCGAAAAACGGAGCATGGTTGACAGTCACTTTGACCATATCATCGACCAGCTGAATCCCGGTGATGCTCTGGTCATGAACAATACACGTGTTCTGCCTGCCCGTCTCTATGGCTACAAGCCTGAAACTATGGGACATGTTGAGCTTTTGCTTTTGAAAAATACCCAAGGTGATCAGTGGGAAGTGCTTGCCAAACCAGCAAAACGCCTGAAAGTCGGTACCACAGTTGCCTTTGGTGACGGACGATTAACTGCTACTATCGTAGAAGAATTAGAACACGGTGGAAGAATTGTTGAATTCTCCTATGAAGGTATCTTCCTTGAAGTCTTGGAAAGCCTAGGCGAAATGCCACTTCCACCTTACATTCATGAAAAATTAGAAGACCGTGAACGCTATCAAACAGTTTATGCCAAGGAAAACGGTTCTGCCGCAGCCCCAACTGCTGGACTACATTTCACCCAAGAGTTACTCGAAAAAATCGAAGCTAAAGGAGTGAAACTAGTCTATTTGACTCTTCACGTTGGGCTTGGGACCTTCCGACCAGTCTCTGTTGAAAACGTTGATGAGCATGAAATGCACTCGGAATTCTATAACCTATCAGCAGAAGCTGCTCAAACACTCAATCAGGTCAAAGATAGCGGTGGTCGTATCGTCGCAGTCGGCACAACATCCATCCGCACCCTCGAAACCATCGGTAATAAATTTGATGGCCGTTTGGAAGCTGATTCTGGTTGGACAAATATCTTCATCAAACCTGGCTACACCTTCCGAATCGTTGATGCCTTCTCAACCAATTTCCACCTACCAAAATCTACTTTGGTTATGCTAGTTTCTGCCTTTGCAGGTAGAGAATTTACCCTAGAAGCTTATAAACATGCTGTTGAAGAACGCTACCGCTTCTTTAGTTTTGGGGATGCAATGTTCATTCAATAGGCTGTTGTCACCAAATTATTCTGAATTCTGATTTTATTGGAGGGCCTTATGAACAAGATTGAAAGTCGCCATCAGCTGATCCTGTCTCTAATCATGGAGAAGAAAATACATACCCAGCAGGAATTGCAAGAATTACTAGAGGTCAACGGAGTCTCCGTCACCCAATCTACCCTCTCCCGTGACATCAAGATGCTCAATCTTGTCAAAGTCAACGAAGATGATTCTTCTCACTATGTCATCAACCCCATTGCTCCTACTCGCTGGGAAAAACGACTGCGACTCTATATGGAAGATGCTCTGGTCATGCTAAAACCTATCCAGCATCAAGTGGTTCTCAAGACACTACCTGGATTGGCCAACTCTTTCGGTTCTATTTTGGATGCCATGGAGATTCCTCAAATTGTAGCAACCGTCTGCGGTGACGATGTCTGTCTCATCATTTGTGAAGATGTCGAGGGGGCACAAGCTTGCTTCGAGCACTTGAAACAGTTTACTCCACCATTTTTCTTTAGTAAATTATAAAAATTTATGTTCACAAACAACATACTTAATTTTAAAGATAATTTTTCAAATAATTATCAATAACTCCCCTTTATACTCATAAACGAAAATCTCCCGTAATAAGATTTATTACGGGGGATTTTTAGTAGTTGCTAAAAAATTATCCTGTTATTCATAGCCTTCTAGTTTACTTTTTGTACAAGGCAATGAGCTACATGCTATACTTGGGTACGGCAACGCGAGTGAAAGAAAAACTAAATGACTATATCATTACAATTAGAAAGCCCTGAACATTCACTCAGATGGCTATATTACTCCTCTTTCCTCCGACGACTAGCAGTTGCTAGGCCGATAAGTCCAAGAAGAGTGAATCCAAGACCATCTACTGCGCCTGTATTTGGCAATTCTTTCTTCTGAGAAGCTGCTTGCTTGGAATTTGACTGCTCACTGCTTGGTTTTGATACAAGGGATAAAGGCGTGACAGAGGGACCATAGTTTGGTGTCAGGTATCCCTTAAAGGTGGCACGTGGTTCTGCTTGGACACTTTTTCCCTTAGCGGTAATCAAAGGTAGCTGCCCTACTGGTAAGGGCTCCGCTTTGACGCTATCTCCTTTTGCTGTCACTAGTGGTGGCAGAGGAACTAACGCTTCACGCGCAGCTTTTACCTCTGCTAAATAACCATCTACAAATGCCTGGTTATTTTTACTGAGTTTCCAGTCAATCTTGTCCAAAACCTCTTTTAAGTTTGCTACGCTATCTGGTGTATAGGAATCTAAATCAGTAGGAATCTTCCCAACTTCTTCTCGCAAATCTCGGTACTCTGCCAAAAAATAATCAGAATTGTTTTCCGTAAAGCTGTGCAAAAGTTTTTTAATTGAGTCATAGCTGTAAGGCTTGCTTGGGTCATCTGCCCATACCGCAACCATACTACCGATAATAGGTACCTTAGTATTCTCAGATTTCGGTACTTGATCAAACCTTGTAGATTTAGTTCCTCGAAGGCCTTGATCAAGGTTATACCATCCCAAACCTTCTGCTTCACGTCCAATAACATAGTACCAAGCATCATTTGTATTAAGAATTTTATGCCCTTTTTCATGAAGGAATTTTGAGGAAGCAACATCATATCCTCCCCAACCTCCTGTCCAGAAAGAAGCAATAATGTCTTTATCAAAAGTACCTGAACTAGTATCGTGGTCATAATAGATACCGTCATTGAAAGCCATTGGCTCTAAACCATGCTTCTTGACGATAGCTGCTAAATCATTGGCATATTGAATAAACTTACCATAATCACCTTGTGTCTGAAGAATGTGCCATCCAGAAGCATTTGTAGCATCGTTAGCATACTCATCTAAGCCAATATTGAAAATTTTAGATTTGCCTGCAAAGTAACTAGCATATTTATCAATTAAGGCTTTAGTAAAAGCAACTGCTTGGTCATTTTTTAAATCAACTGTACGTGCAGATGTTTTGCCATTATAACTAAATTTTGGCGATTTTATCCCCAATTCTTCCATTGCTTCTACAATCGCATCCATATGCCCTGGGCTATTGATAGTTGGAATAATGGAAATATTTTTTTCCTTAGCATAAGCAAGGATATCATCCATCTCACTCTGACTTAAGGTTGTACCGTTTGGATCGTCATAATAATGCTTATTACCATTTATTATTGCTTTTCTAACTGCTTCACTGTCATACACCTTATCTCCAACGGTCAAATTCATATCATCTAATAAAAATCTCAGACCATCATTTCCCAATAAGAGGTTCATATCCGTGTAACCATAAGAAGAAATTAAATCAATAATCTCCTTTATCTGATTTACAGAGAAATACTTGCGACCGGCATCGAGTGAAAAGACTTTGGACAAAGCTAGTTTTTCTTGATTAACAATAGGTTTTTCTGGTTCTGCTTCAGGATGAGCAGCTACAAAAGTTACTTTTGCTAACTGAACATCACTGGCTTGCAAGCTTTTCTCTGTTCCATCTTCCAACTTATAGGAAATACCTTTGACCGTTGGAAAGACGATCTTCACAAATTTAGTACCTTTTCGAATGTTGCGAATATCAAATGTAGTGCGTGCATAAGCTGGGGTTGCTTCTACAAAATTATCCACTACAGTAACATTCTCTTTATTCCAGCTTTTGCCATCAACAGATGAATACACAGTGAAGTCAATTTCACCGTCTTTTGCATTTATCAAATGTTTGCGAACAGATTTTCCTTCATTAGCCCCTGCTTCTTTATTATAGACAGAATAGTCTTCAAGTGTTTTGTAATAAGTCGTTAAGTGCAAAGCCTCTGGATTAGCAATCTTGTAAATTAGTGCATTTTCGCCATCACCATCAGCATAGAGCCTGCTTGTTTCGTAACGTGGTTGACCTCCATAGTAGAAATTATTTTTGTTTTCATGAGCTGCTTTCCCGTTAGAGACTGTTACGAGGTGACCAAGTTTTTGCTGCGGCTTAATGACATAATCATTAGGCTTGGCATCATCTAGATTATCAAAACGTACCTTACTTTGATCTGCTTTTTGATAAATTCGAACCCAATCAACCAAGTACTCACTATCCTGTTTAGTCATGTTGCGTTTGTAATCAACATCACCAACCCAGCCATCACCAACTTGGGTTTCCAGTATTGGGAACATAGGGCGGGTGTGCATACCATCCCGATCCTTACCACGGTCTGTTTGAAAAACAAATTTTCCATCAATATACCATTTGATGACATCTGGAGTCCATTCGACTTCGTAGACATGGAATTCCTGACTCCAAGCTTCGTAATTCTTATAAGCTGAGCCATCAGATTTTTTATTTTTTGCCAAAATACCAAAATGGTTAGTTGTCCATGCATCCCATGGATTTTGACCAAGGTATTCCAAAACGTCAATTTCGTCATGCCCGGTCTCATCCTGTGCCAACATCCAAATAGCAGGCCAGATTCCCTTAGAGTCATTTACCTTAGCTCGAACAGCCATTCGACCAAATTGGAAAGAATACTTATCTTTAGATTCTAGGCGACCAGAAGACCATGTTACTTTATCTGGTAATTCTTTATCATCATACCGATCGTGCCCAACTGCTTCAACCAAAGCTTTTTTATCCTTATGGTTCGTGCTACGAATAGACAAATAGCTCTTGTCGCCATCTTTTTTGATAGAAACTGCTTTACGATTGTATATAGCCGCATGATTCCACATGCCATCAATAATTTGCCATTTACTTTCATCAATCTTGTCGCCATTAAATTCATCAGACCAGACTAATGTATCGTATTCAGATTTTGGTGGAACGTATTCTGGAGCAGATTCGTCATAAGATTTTCCTCGTCCCATAATCTGAATTTCTGAATAGCGAAGAGGAGTATCATCTACGCGAGTACCTCTAAAGCGAACATAACGCGCTTTAGAGTTCTTCGGAGTTTTAATCGTTATGATCTGTTCCTTGTCAATGGTGAAATTTTCATTCTTATAGATTGTATTATAATTATTACCATCATTATAATCATCATCCAAATCTATCCGGAAATTACGATACTCTCCAGGAGCTAACTGAACCTTGATTTCCTCAATAGTATAGACATTTCTAAATTCATATTGAAGATAGGCCTGGTTCCCTATTGATTCTTGAGTAGTATAATTCTCGTCGAACTTGCCATCGTTAATGGCTTCTGGATTAGTTGGAGCCTTACCATAGAAATATGGTTTTTTCAATTTAGCGAGGTTGACTAGCTCGGTTTGTGGTTCTTCATTCGTACCAGCATCTGCTTCAACCTGCGCCAAGACTTCTATCTCGTTAAAGAGAACGCCATTACTATATCCCTTCCAGGAACTGTTTGTATTTTGGATATAATGCCCCCGTCCCCAAATACGAATATAACGAGCATTGATTGGTGTTGGCAATTGGATGACTTGAGGCTGTCCTTTATTTGCAACTGTTTCTTCTACATCTGCCTGTTTGAAAATGACTTCTGTGGTTTCAGGAGAAAAATCTGCACTTGTAGACAATTCCACTTTAACATCTTTAAAAGTAGACACTGCATTATCATAAGTATTACGATGAATTTTTACAGTATGGACGGGAACTTCCTTTTCAAAATCATACTGAACGTAAACATGATCCCACTTGGAGTAACCGTTATCTGATTCGCCAGTTTCTTTACCAGCAATGATTTTGGTATTGCTATTGGCATCATCGCTACTACCGTAAGCACTCCCATCTGTAGCTGCATCTGGATTTTTTATAGAAACAGAAGGGACCGTTGATAATTCAGAAACCATCTGATGCTGGCTGTTAGTTACGGGCTTTTTCCCTTCTACCACATTTTTATCAGCTACTTGTGATTCCTCCTGTTTTTCTTCTGGAGTTGAAGGTTCTGTTTCAGTTGATGGAGTAGCTTCCACAAGTGGTTTTGCTTCAATAGCAGGTGGAGTCTCATTGTTAATTGCTACTGGTTCTCCCTGAGATACCTCCTCTGCTGCAACGGTCTGTCCTGCCCATACCAAAAAACTGGTACAGATGAGAAGCTGACCAAGGATGACTTTTTTCGTAAACTTACCTGTTTCTTTTTTCATTATTTCCTCCTATAAAGTCTGCAAGTTTATCCTACCTATAGCCAAAATAAAGCAGTTTGTAAACCTATTTAGTCTCGTATAAGACTCAAAATTCAGTTTACTGGTTGATGTGCGATCGCATTTCTGTCACAAATATAACATGTAAGCGTTTTATTGTAGAATAGTCTAACTTGACTTATTCTATATGCAGATGGGGTCTATTTCTAAAACAGCATATAATAAGTCACACTTTCATATATTTTTGTCCACTACTTGTGAATAGTGACACATTTCTATCTCATCTTTCAATGTTATTCTTCATAAGAAAAGCCCTTAGATATTTCACTAAGAGCTTTTAAACTGTAATTTACTATTCAATACTGATAATGGCTATTCCGCAGCTAGGCGATAGACTGCCTCAGCATAAATATCCATTGTTTTATATAAGTCTTCTAATGGCATGCGTTCATTTTCCTGATGCTCTGTTTGTTCTGTATCTGGGAAACATGCACCAAAGGCCACACAGTTTGGCATAGTACGAGCAAAGGTAGCCCCGCCTGACGAGATTGGCTCGCTTGTTAAATCTCCTGTCTTATCTTGATAAACAGACATGAGCGTAGATACCAGCTGACTGTCTAATGGCACATACAAGGAAGCAAGGTAGTCGTACTCTTCATAGGTCAAGCCACATGATTGCGCTTTGGCTTGTAAAGTAGAAACTAGGGCTTCTTTATCCGCAGTGACAGGAATACGAATGTCCAAGCGAATTTCTGATTTTTTTGCGCTAATGGTTAGACCTGCAATATTGAAACTGAGTGTCCCTGATGGTTCATCGGTCACATCACCAAAAAGCTTAAATCCTGTGGCATCTTCACCAACTGCATTGACGATAAAGTCCAAGGCTGGATGGCTTTCGAAATGTTCCAAGGCCTTTGCCAAACGAACGATGGCATTGACCCCCTCAGCAGCATCCTTGGCGTGCCGCGAAATACCAAGAACCGTTACTTGATCATCTTTGGTTTCATAATCAAAGCCTAATTGATCTAACTCCGCAATAACTCCGGCTAATAAATGACCAGAATAGCTTGCCTTAGCAGGTACTACGTTATAGGCAGTTCCCGCTTCGATACTCAGACAAGGGTGACCTGGACCATGCAATTTGGCCTGTAGTAATCCTTTTTCAGCATACGTCAAAGGGAAGGAAGAATCTGGTGCAAAGCCCATAGTTGCCACTTCTTCCAACTGATTGTAGCGGTTCATACACCGCCATAAGGTCTCTTCATCTGTTCCAAAAATGAAACGAATCCGTTTGTTAAATTGGACTCCCGCATCAAGAAGTGCTTTTACTGCAAATAAGGCCGCCATCGAAGGACCTTTATCATCCTGAACCCCGCGTCCAATAATATAATCTCCCTCTACCACAGCCTCAAAAGGCGGCGTCTGCCATTGACTAAGATCACCAGCAGGTACCACATCTAAGTGGCAAAGGATTGCTAATAATTCTTCGCCTTGCCCAATTTCAGCATAGCCGTAATAACCAGCAGGGTCTAAATAAGTTTTAAAACCCATTTTTTCTGTCAAAGCCAACGTGTGCTCCAGAACATCCTGAATCGATTGACCAAATGGCGTATCTGCCTGACGTTCTTGCAAAACAGAAGGAAAAGCAACCAGTTCTTGGATGGCTTGAATACATGCCTCCTGATGCGATGACTGAATAAAACTTGTTCTCATTGTGTCCCCTTTCAACATAATAAGATATGATATATTTTCTAGCACTATTCTATCATAAAAGGAAAAACTGAGCCAAATTTTATCTGTATTCATGATAAAATCTGACCCAGAATTTCGATTAGAAGAATGTCGCAATGACCAAAATAGCTATGGAGGCAATCATGATGCCTACGATTAACTTACCTACAAATTTATACCAAGTACCAATTTCAACACGACCAAGTGCCAAGGCTCCCATTACAATACCTGATGTTGGAGCTACCAAGTTCAAGAGACCTGATGCAGCTTGGAAAGCTGTGATAACCAAGCTCGCTGGTACATTTACAAACTCACCAAGAGGTGCCATGATACCCATAGAAGCTCCTGCAAGACCTGATGAAGATGGAATCAAGAAGGACATTGGTAGGTAGAAGAGATAGGTCAAAATGATGAATACTTGTGAAGACAAACCTTGCAATCCTTCTTCGCCCATGTGGAGAATAGTGGCAGTAATCATACCATCGTTCATGATGACTTGAATACCACGCGCGATAGCACAAATCAAAGCTACGCTGAAAATATCAGCCGCACCGAACATGAAGGATTTTACCAAACGTTCTTCACTCATACCATAAACTAAACCAACTACAATCCCTGCGATACCAAAGAGCATTGCTCCTTCTGGGAAGTACCAAGTACCAAGAGCAGCTGTTGAAGAACCAATCACTTGACCGATGAATGGAAGACCAATCAACCAATCTTTAAATTGTGTAAAGATAGTCACACCCAAATCTTCCCATGGAATAAAGCTACAAATCATGAGAACAAATGTTAGTACAAATACCCAGAGAACACGTTTTTGAGCTGGTGATAATTCTGCATTCACTTCTTGAGTTGCTGTTACATTAAAGTGTTGCATATCTGCTTCACGCTGTTTGTAAACCAAGGACTTAGTCGGATCGTTTTTCACTTTCTCAGCATAGTTGGCTACAAAGAGAACCCCCATCAAGAGAATAACAACGAAGAAGACAAAGCGCCAAATCATACCGTCCGCAACACTTACACCTGCTGCATCAGAGGCTACAACCGTTGCAAATGGGTTTACAGTAGAAGCCAAACAGCCGATTTGAGAACCCAGCAAGATGATGGCTACACCAGTAATACTGTCAAAACCAACCGCCATCATAACAGGAACAAGGAGTGGGAAGAAAGCCATTGTTTCTTCACCCATACCATAGGTTGAGCCGCCCAAGGCAAACAAAGGCATGAGAATGTAAATCAACATTTTTTCACGACCTTTGAAGCGTTTTACAATAGAAGCAATCCCTACATCAAGTGCACCTGTTTCGTTAACTACACCAAGAAAGGCGCCAACCATGATGATGAAGAATGCTACGTTAATCGCTGCTTCAGTCGCACCATGACCAAGCATGGCACGAACTGGAGCCATAAAAACATCGTAAATCCCTTGTGGATTTTGAGCAACCTTCTCATAGGTACCAGCCACCAAATGTCCGGCTTCATCAACCTGATACTGACCAGCTGGAATAATCCATGTCATCACTGCCATAAAGGCAATAATGAGCATCAATATTGTATAAGACGAAGGCAATTTAAAGCCTTTTTTCACTTTTTCGCTCATCGCAAAAACCTCCTATAATATTTTAAAAGTTTATCCCCTATTTAAGGGAAATTGTATCCGTAATAACCGTATCAAATATCCACCTATCTTCAAGAGATGTCTATCTCCTTCAGTCTATTATCTGAAATCATTGCTTATAGATAGATACTTGATAGGAAATGGATGAGAGGGGAGGGAGCTTAGAAGCCCAGACCTTCATATTTCGATTAAAGGGAACCCTTGTAGGACTATCAACACTTTCACTCCCCTAACTCCATCAATAAATAACCCGTCTAGTTTAAAAACTATATTTTCATGCAGAGTACATCAATAAATAGAAGCCTCAACGATACATACAGCTGCTTAACCTTTGACAATGATAGTGCCACTCTCGGATTCAATCAAAGCGCCTAAGTTTTCTAATGAGGTAATGACTGCTTTTGATTGCGGCTTATTGTTTACAAAAGCAATAGCTGCTTCAACTTTCGGTAGCATGGAACCTGGTGCGAATTGATTTTGTTTGATATATTCTTCCAATTCAGCTACGGTAACAGTTTCTAATTTTTCTTGGTCTGGTTTATTGTAGTTGACAAAGACATAGTCTACGCCTGTCAAGACGATAAACAAGTCTGCATCAACCAATTCTGCCAAACATTGAGAAGCAAAGTCCTTATCAATAACTGCCTCCACACCGGTAAGAGTACCATCTGCTTCTTGGACAACTGGAATACCTCCACCACCAGCAGCTACGACAACTTCACCTGCATTGAGAAGGGTACGAATGGTACCAATTTCTTTGATTCCTACAGGTTTTGGCGAAGCAACGACTTTGCGCCAACCACGACCGGCATCTTCTTTGAAGGTTGCACCAGTCTTTTCTGCTTCTGCTTTCGCTTCTTCTTCTGTATAGAATGGCCCAATCGGCTTGGTCAAATTTTCGAAGGCTGGATCATTCTTATCCACGATAACCTGAGTCACAACAGATGCTACATCTTTTTCAATGCCTTCCTTGATCAATTCATTTTCCAAGGCATTTTGCAACCAGAAACCAATCGAACCTTCTGTCATGGCTACCAAACTGTCTAGTGGAAAAGCTGGGTTCTTTTCCGAATCAGCAGCAAGGTTTTGAAGAAGTAAGTTTCCAACCTGAGGACCATTACCATGCGTGATAATAAGGTCATCCCCATTTTTTATCAATTTTACAAGGTGCTTGGCTGTTTGTACCAAGGCCTCTTTTTGTGCTTTAGCCGATGGGTCGGACGATAAAATGGCATTGCCACCCAAGGCTACTACAATTTTACGATTTGCCATATCTCTTGCTTTTTCCTCACTTTCGCGAAATAGTAATCGCTTACACATCTATCCTCAAAATAAGGGGGCTGGGTGCCAGCCCCCGGAGGTTGCGATGACTAGAGAATATACTCAATGAAAATCAAAATCAGACTAGGCGACGAAGATGAAGATAGAACTGAAGTTCATCAAATCGAGGCAACAACGTATGAGTTTGATTTTCGAAGAGTATTACACACGTGGAACAAATGGATCCCCCAAAGTAGCTGCCATAACCGCTTTAATTGTGTGCATACGGTTTTCAGCTTGGTCGAAGTGACGAGCATACTTGCTACGGAATACTTCGTCTGTTACTTCCATTTCTTCTACGCCGAATTTTTCAGCGACATCTTTACCATAAACAGTGTTTGTATCATGGAAGGCAGGCAAGCAGTGCAAGAAGATGAGATTTTCATTTTCTGCTTTTTTCACCAATTCCATATTCACTTGGTATGGTTTCAAGAGGGCAACGCGTTCTGCGAATTTATCTTCTTCACCCATTGATACCCAAACGTCTGTATAGAGAACATCTGCGCCTTTGACTGCTTCGTCAGCATTGTCTGTAATGAGAACACGTGCTCCACTTTCTTTCGCAAAACCTTCAGCCAAGGCAACTACTTCTTCTTCTGGGAAGAGTTCTTTTGGAGAGAAGATATGGACATTGACACCAAGGATAGCACCCGTTACCAAAAGTGAGTTAGCAACGTTGTTACGGCCATCACCACAGTAAACCAAAGTCAATCCTTCCAACTTGCCAAAGTTTTCTTTGACAGTCAAGTAGTCAGCTAACATTTGAGTTGGGTGCCATGCATCTGTCAAACCATTCCATACTGGCACACCAGAGAATTCTGCCAATTCTTCCACCATTTTTTGACTGAAACCACGGAATTCAATACCGTCGAACATGCGTCCCAAAACTTTAGCAGTATCTTCTGTAGATTCTTTCTTACCAAGTTGGATGTCATTTGCACCAAGATATTCTGGATGGGCACCAAGGTCAATAGATGCTACTGTGAAGGCAGCACGAGTACGTGTTGATGTTTTTTCAAACAAGAGAGCAATATTTTTACCTTCCAAATAACGGTGTGGAATATTGCGTTTTTTCAAATCTTTCAAATGAGCTGAGAAATCAATCAACCATTCCAATTCTGCGCGTGTGAAATCTTTCTCTGCAAGGAAATGTCTGCCTTTAAATACGTTTGTCATTGTCTCTTCTCCTAATGTTTAAATAAATTTTGTCAATGTCTGGCACCATTCTCCATCTTCTTGATAAACTTCAGAAGTTGCTTGGTAGCCGACTGACTCATAAAAAGTCTTTGCAGTTAACTCCGAATGTATATCCAACTGATGAAAGCCTGTTTCACGTGCATAAGCTTCCAAAGAGCTGATAATCATTTTTCCATAGCCTTTTCCACGAAAATTCGGTAGAGTGGCTATTCGGGTTAGACGAGCTTGACCAGGAACGACAGGAAGAAAACGTCCCGTTGAAACAGGCTCCTCACCAATAAAGAGATTGGCGTAAACTCTTCCTTCAGTATCATTCTGGTCAAATTCATCTTCCTTTGCAATGCCACGCTCAAGGACAAATACCTTATAGCGGACATAGATAGAGGCTGCGCGTTGCCATTCTTCCGAACCGATTGTTGTTCGTTCTATACTTGGCATTAGATGTCTTCCCGTTCAAACGGCATTGACATACAACGAGGTCCACCACGACCGCGAACCAATTCGCTTCCGCCAATCTTAATCAAACGAAGCCCTTTGGACTCGAGGATTGCATTGGTAATCGTATTGCGTTTGTAAACAACTACCACACCTGGTGCAATGGTCAATGTATTTGAACCATCATTCCATTGCTCACGACCAGCAGCAACCATATCACCGCCACCACAACGGATCAATTCTACTTTTTCAAGACCAAGGTTCGCAGCCAAAAGTTCTGCCAAGTCACCATGTTCTTCTTCAATATGAAGCATATCATTTTCATAGGTTACAGAGAAGACGCGAAGGTCACCTTCAATTTCTGGGTGGATAGTAAACTTATCATAGTCAACCATGGTAAATACCGTATCCAAATGCATGAATTTACGGTTGTTAGCAAATTCGAATGCTAATACTTTCTTGAAGCCAACATGCTGTTCAAAGATATTTACCAATAGTTTTTCAATTGATGCAGCATCGGTACGTTGTGAAATACCTACTGCCAAAACATCTTTTGAAAGAACCAATTCGTCCCCACCCTCGATACGAGTAGTTTCTTCACGATTGTAAACCAATGGAACTTTTCCACCATATTCTGGGTGATGAGTGAAGATATATTTACCATACAAGGTTTCACGGTTCCGTGTTTCTGAATACATGTGGTTAAGAGAAACAGCATTACCAATCGTAGCAAATGGATCCCGTGTGAAGTAAAGGTTTGGCATTGGGTCTATTGCAAATGGGTAAGAGGATTCAACCAAATCTGTCAAACCTTTTTCTTCAGCAGGGATTTCTGGCAATTCTGCCTTTTGAACACCGGCCATCGTTTTCTCAACCAGTTCTTGATTATCTTCAATAGACAACAACAACTTGCGAATTGCCTTCTTAGTCGCCCGACCACGAATGTTAGCTTCTTCGAGATATTCATCAATAAATTGTTCACGAATTTCAGGTGTAACAAGTGACTCAGCAGCTAATTTTTCCAAGTAGAGCACTTCTACCCCCTCATCACGAAGAGCTTGAGCAAAAGCATCATGCTCTTTCTGTGCATCTTCTAAGAATGGAATATCATCGAAAAGTAGGCGTTCTAGGTAGTCAGGCATGAGGTTTTCAATTTCCTTACCTGGTCTGTGTAACATAACTTTTTTCAGCTTACCAATTTCTGAAAAAACATGAATTGGATGGTTTGACATAATCTGTCCTCCTTGTAGATTTATACATGATGGGAAACGAGGAGGACCGTACGCTTTCCTGCCTCTCATTTCCTCTTTACATCCATAGTTTAACAGAGTAAAAAAACAAAAACTTGAAAACGCTCACATTTATTTTGAGAAATTCTTCACATTTTTAACCTTATTTATAAATAATTATCGATTATATCGCCTATATTCTGCATAATTCTTTCCGTTATATCATTATATGAATTTTTATTTTTTTATAAAAAAACAGAAACTTCAATGAGTTTCTGTCAAATTTTCTAAGAAATAATCAATATCTAAATAAGTTAACTGTTTATGGCTATAAGCAATTTTACCATCCTGTTTCAGTTGCTTCAAAACATGGCTAACTGTTTCCCGTGTCGTAGCTGCTAAACGCGAAATCTCCTGAATATGAATTTCAAATGGCAAGGTAGCAAACTGATCGCGCTGGCACATATCCCAATAAAGAAGAGCCAAGGCTTGAACGACTCGATCTGATGCCTTGGAACGCATCGCATTTCGCAAGCGCAACTCTTGAAAACGAAGCACTTTGGATAATTTTTGACAGATATAAGCCATTTGACTAGGATTTATCTTCGACAAGGTTTCAAACAAGACCATCGGCACAATAAAATACTCTAGGTCCGTTATGGCAATGGCAGTATAATGATAAGGTTTGTCCTGAAACATATCTCCAAAAGGAAAGGCACCGCCCTGCCGAATATAGTCCAAATACGTAAAACTATCCGTCTCATCATATTGCTCAATCCGAGCATAGCCCTTATACAATACAAATAGATAATCTCTAGGATCCTCTGCGTAAAAAAAGATTTGTCCCTTAGGAATCTTTCGAAAACGAATATGCTTAGCTAATTGATCAAAGCTATCACGTGTCAAACGTTCAAAAGTTGGATGTGCCCTTAGATAATCATATTGTTCGTTGCTTATCATCAAAACTCCTTTCTAGCTAAAGTATCCTTCTATCTATTTTAACATATATTAACGTTCTATGCTAATCATTACTGAAAAATTCATAAAATAGGATCATTCCTGTGAAGAGGAATGCCATCATAACCAATACAAAAAACTGGTCCTCTCGAACCAGTCTTAGTATCGTCGAATGAATTAACTTTCAGACAAGGAACTGAGGTGCAAGCAATACTAGAATACGGCAAGTCGAAAGTGACAATGTATCAAAGTTAATTCAAAAGACTATAGCATTCTATGTATACCTATCTATTCAGTCAATTCATCCGCAATCTTATTGATTTTCCGCAAACGATGGTTGACACCACTTTTAGTGATCGGTACCGTTAGACTATCCGCCAATTGCTGAATGGAATAATCTGGATGCTGAATTCGCAACTGGGCAATCTCCTGCAAGTCACCTGACAACTGATCTAGACCGATAGTATCCATAATTTTGATAATATTATTAATTGTTTTCATACTAGCATTGACCGTCTTTGCAATATTAGCAGCTTCCGCATTGGTAGCTCGATTTAGATCATTTCGAGCCTCACGAAGCAATTTAACATTCTCAAATTCTGTCTTTGCCTCTTCTGCTCCAATCACCAAAAGAAAATCCATAATGTCCTCTGCACGTTGCAGATAGGTAATGGTTCCCTTACTTCGCTCAATGACTTTGGCATCCAAAAGAAATTTCTGCATCAGATTGGCTAGGTCATTGGCATGGTCACTATAGACAGAAGCTATTTCAAGCTGGTATTTTCCTTTTTCAGGATCCTTAACAGAGCCTGCCGCTAAAAATGCTCCACGAAGATAGGCTTGACTCCACGAATCATTTTCCAAAACCAAGGGAGAAATCCCCGTCTCTAATCCAAAGAAGCTATCAGCCAAATACAAATCGTTCAACATCTCATTCACGCCGTCTTCTATCAAAACTGCATACACACGATTCTTTTTGAGATTAGGTTTTTGATGATGGCGAATCTCAGCCTTAATCTGGTAGAAATGAAGTAACAGTTCATAAATGTGACGGGCAATCTTTGCATTTTCCGTACTGATAGAAAGAGTCAAACCTGATGAAGCTAAGCCCAAACTGCCTGATAATTTGATAATAGCAGATAGCTCGCTCTTATTTTGGCTAGACTGAAGCAACAATTCTTCCTTTACTTGTACTGTAAAACTCATGACCGCACCTGCAAAATCTTGAGCAACTCTTCTACCACCAAGTCACCATCATGGAAAGCTCCGCCATTTTCCAAACGAAGAAAATTCGAAGAAATCACACGATTAGCCTGTTTTTGCAAACCTGCAAAATCGTGTTTTACCTGTACCAAGTATTCATCAAACTGATTGCTATTCATATACTCTTGTGGAACTGGCTCAATATTGACCAAAACTGTATCAATAAATTGTTCAGCTAGGTGTGCATTGAGAACCGCCACATGGTCCGCATCTGAGAAAAACTCAGTCTCTCCCCGTTGGGTCATAATGTTGCACACATAGGTCACTTCAGCCTTGGTTTCTTTTAGGGCTTTGCCAATATCAGAAATCATCAGATTCGGCAAGATTGAGGTAAAAAGAGAACCCGGTCCAAGTACGATCATGTCACTTTCCATAATCGTTTCAACTACTTGGCGACTGGCTTTCGGTTCATCATCGTTATAAGAATTTGTCACATAGACATGATCAATCATCCCATTATGCTTGGAAATCTTGCTCTCACCTGCTACCTCGGTCCCATCTGTAAAAATAGCATGAAGGGTCAAGGCCTGTTCGCTAGATGGATAAATCCGCCCTGTCGTATGGAAAAAGCGCGTCAACAACCTCATCGCATTGTAGGTTGAACCCTGCATTTCTGAAATACCAGCAATAATGAGATTCCCTAGCGGATGACCAGCCAAAGGACCATCTGAATCCGCAAAACGATACTGGAAAATTTGTTCATAAAGTTTGGGCATATCCGACATAGCCAAAAGGACATTACGCAAATCACCTGGAGGGGTCACCTGCAAAGCCTGACGAATTTCCCCCGAAGATCCTCCGTCATCAGCTACCGTCACGATAGCGGTAATCTCTACATCCTTATCCCGCAAACTCTTCAAGATGACTGGAATACCAGTCCCGCCCCCGATAACTGTAATCTTTGGTTTTCTCATGAGCGGTTGACCGTCTCCTTCCGTCTATCCTTATCACGATGACTACGATTGACATTCCAATTTTTCTCTAAATCGTCTGCCAAACGTTTAGCAAAGGCTACGCTTCTATGCTGACCACCCGTACATCCAACGGCAATCGTTAGAACGGATTTTCCTTCCTTTTGATAATCAGGAAGAATCGGTTCTATCAAGCCGAGCAAATGACTATAAAACTCTTCCGATTCTTGATGCTCCATGACATAGTCAAAGACAGGCTGATCTAGTCCTGTAAGATTCCGTAATTCTAACTTGTAGTAGGGATTTGGTAGGAACCGAACGTCAAAAACCAAGTCTGCATCCAGAGGTAGCCCATATTTGAAACCAAAGGACATCACTTCTATGCGAAACGACGGCTGATTATCTTGACTAGCAAACTGCTCCGAAATTTCCTTACGCAGATTACGAGGAGTCAGCTCTGTCGTATCAATAACATTTTGACTCATATTTTTCAAGGGAGCCAAAAGTTCACGCTCTAGCTGAATCCCGTCCAAAACACGACCATCAGCCGCCAAAGGATGGGAACGACGAGTTTCTTTATAGCGAGCAACCAATTCACTATCCGTTGCATCCAAGAATAGGACTTTAAAATCTAAATCCTCTGCCCCCTCAATCTCATCCAACACCTCTCGAATCTCCGAGAAGAAGGAGCGACTCCGCATATCTACAACAAGAGCAATCTTATTGTTATCCTGACTATGGCGAATCAACTCTAAAAACTTTGGCAAGAGAGTCGGTGGCATATTATCAATGGTAAAATAACCCAAGTCTTCAAAAGACTGAATGGCTACCGTCTTACCAGCTCCAGACATCCCTGTCACAATCACTAAATGGAGTTTGTCCAACATGACATTCCCTCCTTTTCTCTTCTAATCAATAACTGCAATAACTTCAATCTCAACCTTAACATCACGTGGCAAGCGAGCAACTTCCACCGCTGAACGAGCTGGAAAATCTGCTGAGAAAGCTGTTTTATAAACTTCATTAAAGGCTACAAAATCATTCATATCTTTTAGGAAACAAGTCGTCTTCACCACATGGTCAAAGTCTGTTCCTGCTTCTGTTAAAATTGCTGCAATATTTTTCAAGACTTGCTCAGTCTGCTCCTGAATGGTTTCACCAACCACTTCACCAGTTTCAGGTGACAAAGGAACTTGCCCAGAGGCAAAGAGGAAATTTCCAACAACCTTCCCTTGAACGTATGGGCCAATTGCTGCAGGGGCCTTATCTGTGTGAATGGTTTTCATATCTCTATCTCCTTTTAATTTTTTATATCTATTATAGCACAAGTTCTGTATAAAACAGCTCACCTACTACTATCCTACACCTATTTTCTTTTATAAAAAAGGAATTGAGATAGTATCACCAATATGAAATAAGGCAATATATAATCTATTTCTAAAACTACCTGCTTATACCAAAAAACTAGCCTATTCAGCCAGTTTTCTTGTTTTCACTGTAAATCTCCAAGTCAGAAAAATCGCTCGCAAGAGCAGGTCAATCAAAATCGACAGCCAGACGCCGGCAATTCCTAAACCGAACATCTGACCTAAGACGATAACACCTACGACGCGCAGCCCCCACATTCCTATCATTGTGGAGTAGAGTGGCGACTTGGTATCCCCCAAGCCCTGCAGAGCGCCAGCCATGATCAAAGAAACCGCAAGGCCTGGCTGGTTGAAAGCATCAATCCGTAAGGCTGTGACGACTTGTTTGACAGCTTCTAGGTCTTTGGTAAATAGCAGAGCAAAACTTGGAGCTCCGAAAAATAAGATGGTACCGAGCAGGGACATGATGGTAACACCATAGGCAGAGCTGAGAAATGCGACCCGTCTAACTGTGAGGATGTCCCCCTTTCCCAAGGCTTGACCAATCAAAACCGCTGCCGCTGTCGCAAGACCATAGGCTGGCATATAGGTAAAACTCTCGATATTGCCTGCAATCATGTGAGAAGCATAGACAGTCGTCCCCAGCCCCACAATCAAACTGAAATAGACTACCTGTCCCAACCGCATGACCAAGCGTTCCAAGGCTGCAGGTAGGGTCAAATCCACCATTTCCTTAGGACTTCCGAAGTGGAACAATTGTTTGAGATCTACTGCCAAGTCAGTCTGCTGTACTTTTCGGTAAAGCAAGACAGTACCAAGCAAGCGAGCTAAGACGGTTCCCAAGGCCGTCCCTACAATACCCAAACCTGACCAGGAGCCAAGCCCAAATATCAAAATATAGTCCAAGCCCACGTTAAAAATGTTGGTCAAAAGACTGATTTGCATGGGAGTTACCGCGTCGCCAGATGCTCGCAGGATTGTTCCCAAAATGGTCATCAGGGCCTGAAAAATCGTCAAACCACCAACCCAGTAAAAAAATGCCTGGGCACCAGCCAAACTCTCCGCATCTGCTCCCATCAAGACCAGCATCTGCCGCCCGAAAATAAGGGATAGTAAATCCAATAGCAGACCTACACCTACTGAAAGCACTAAGGCTTGACGGACATGAAAGGTAAGAGATTCCCTATCTCCTGCGCCAATAGACCGAGCAATCAAAGCCGTTGCCCCAACTCCCAAAGCCATATAGACCGCCAAATAGACATTCAAAATCGTATTGGCTAGACCCACTGCCGTCACCGCTACCAGCCCCAGCTGTGCAATCAAGAGGGTATCCACAAAACCAACTAAGGTCTGAAAGATATTTTCCAGCGTCGCAGGAAAGGCCAAACGAATAATTTCTTTTCCTAAACTTTCTTGCTTCATTTTCCTCTCCACAGATTTATTTAGAGTAATTATAAATAAAAACAGGTGAAAAAGCAAGAAAACAGGAAGTGGGGAAGAACTCGATAAGTCAAAAAGGAGTTCATCTCCCCACCCCCGCATAGCTCCAAAGGTTCGGGGAACCTTTGGAGGTTGGAGATAAGGCGAACTCCGTTCGCTTCAGTCGTATAAGGAAGATTTGGAGTGGAAAACACGAACAACTGAGATTTGCTATGCAAATCTTATCTCCAACCTCTAACAATCTCCCAGATTGTTAGAGCCAATCAACCACTACGCTGAGATGTTGACACGAGCTCTGAGAAGTGCACCGATACCGAGCCTAGTTACCTAGAACTTCACTTTTTATAGATTTCTTTCCGGTGCCCGATTTCAAGAGCTAGGATAACCATTTTGTTATCAATAATATCGCAAATCACACGGTAATTCCCCACTCTATACCGCCACAGCCCCTTATAGTCTCCTACCAAGGC
Organism: Streptococcus sp. 2022WUSS135; assembly: GCF_044427045.1. Lineage (NCBI taxonomy): Bacteria > Bacillati > Bacillota > Bacilli > Lactobacillales > Streptococcaceae > Streptococcus > Streptococcus sp. 2022WUSS135. The sequence continues at coordinate 18,395 of NZ_JAOTGL010000012.1, read as the reverse complement.
CTTGCCAAACTGTCTTGGATTCTCCAAACCGTCCAAACGTTTTTTCAAATCCTTAGCAAGCATCATCCCCACATGCCTGTCCATTTTTTTCAACTGCTTCAAAGCATCATCGCTGAGAACAAGTTTATAAGCCATCTTCTAACTCCGCAAGAACATCATCAATCGAGTGTGTAACAGGATTTTCTTGGAATTTCTTCAAAGCCTTGATACCAATTTCATAGTCCAACTGGTCTTCTATCTGTTCAGCAAGTGCAGTTTTGAATAGCTCAGACAGGCTTTTTCCTGTATGAATGGCATAGCTTCTGAAGATTTCTTCTTCTGCATCGTTTAACCGCAAGGATACAATTCCCATCATTCCACCTACTTTCTTCTTGTAATACATTGTAAAACAATTCATTCAAAATGTCAATTGACACCAGAAAAACAGACCACGTTTGTAGTCTGTTTGTATATCTATTGATTTGCTTACGGATGCAAGCGATGCAACATTCTCGGGAACGGAATAGCTTCACGGATGTGTTTTGTACCAGCAACGAAGGTTACCATGCGTTCAATACCGATACCGAAACCACCGTGTGGCACAGAGCCGTATTTACGAAGGTCAAGGTAGAATTCGTATTCTGATTTGTCCATGCCGAGCTCGTCCATCTTGGCTACCAAGGCGTCGTAATTGTCCTCACGCATAGAACCACCGATGATTTCACCGTAGCCTTCTGGCGCCAAGAGGTCCGCACAGAGCACACGCTCTGGATTACCAGGAACTGGTTTCATGTAGAAGGCCTTGAAGCTTGCTGGATAGTTAACAACGAAAGTCGGTACACCAAAGTAGTTTGAAATCCAAGTTTCATGAGGTGAGCCAAAATCATCCCCATGCTCGATGTGCTCGTAGTCTGTATCTTCATCAGCCTCATGCTCTTGCAGAAGGGTAATGGCATCATCATAAGCCACACGTTTGAATGGTTCTGCAATGTAGCGTTTGAGAGCATCCACATCACGCTCAAGAGTTTCCAAGGCTTGTGGAGCACGGTCGATAACACCTTGGATCAAAGCTTTGACATACGCTTCTTGCAAGTCAAGTGACTCTTCATGGCTGAGGAATGAATACTCAGCATCCATCATCCAAAACTCTGTCAAGTGACGGCGAGTTTTTGATTTTTCCGCACGGAAAACAGGTCCGAAGTCGAAAACACGACCAAGGGCCATAGCACCAGCTTCCAGGTAAAGCTGACCTGATTGACTGAGATAAGCTGGTTGACCAAAGTAGTCTGTTTCAAACAACTCAGTCGAATCTTCTGCCGCATTTCCAGACAAGATTGGGCTATCAAACTTGATAAAGCCATTCTTTTCAAAGAATTCATAGGTCGCGTAGATGATCGCGTTACGGATTTGCTGGATAGCGACCTGCTTACGCGAACGCAACCAGAGATGACGGTTGTCCATCAGAAAGTCTGTACCATGTTCTTTAGGCGTAATTGGATAATCTTGTGACTCACCGATGACTTCAAGGTCTGTCACATCCAACTCGTAGCCAAATTTAGAACGCTCATCTTCCTTGACAATCCCTGTCACATAGACAGACGTTTCTTGGCTGAGACGTTTTGCTACATCGAACTTCTCCGCACCAGCTTCTTCACCAAATTTTTCAATAAAGTTTGGCTTGAAAGCAACTGCTTGGAAGAAGGCTGTTCCGTCACGCAATTGCAGGAAGGCTAACTTGCCCTTGCCTGATTTGTTGGCAACCCAGGCACCAATGGTCACTTCTTGACCGACATAATCTTTTACTTGGTTGATGGTAATCAATTTTCTAGACATTATTTTTCCTCTTTTTATTTTTTCATAAATGTGTGTAGTCGAGCCACTGCTTCTTTGAGCGTGTCCATATCTGTCGCATAGCTGAGGCGGATATTCTCAGGAGCTCCAAAACCAGCACCTGTCACCATTGCGACTCCCACTTCTTCCAAAATGGCTGTGGTAAATTCAGTCACATCTGTGTAGCCCTTCATTTCCATAGCCTTTTTGACATTTGGGAAGAGATAGAAGGCACCTTCTGGCTTGATTACTTCAAAACCAGGCACTTCTGCCAGCAAGGGATAAACGGTATTAAGCCGCTCTTCAAAAGCCTGACGCATGGTTTCTACCGTATCTTGCGGACCTGTAAAGGCTTCAATAGCCGCATATTGTGCAACTGCTGTCAGGTTTGAAGTCGTTTGTCCGACAATCTTGCTCATAGCCGCAATGATCTCAGGATTACCAACGGCAAATCCAACCCGCCAACCTGTCATGGCATAGGCCTTGGCCACCCCATTGACAACAATAGTCTGCTGACGAATGCTTTCTGAAATGCTTGAAATCGGTGTGAAGGTATTTCCATTATAGACCAAACGACCGTAAATATCGTCTGCCAAGATGAGAATATCGTGCTCTACAGCCCAGTTTCCAATAGCTTCCAATTCCTCACGACTGTAAATCATGCCAGTCGGATTAGAAGGACTATTGAGTAGGAATACCTTGGTCTTATCCGTACGAGCCGCTTCCAGCTGTGCAACCGTTACCTTGAAATTGTGCTCTTCTGTCGCAGTGACAAAGACAGGCACCCCATCATTCATCTTGATTTGATCTGCATAAGAAACCCAGTAAGGTGTCGGAATAATCACCTCATCACCAGGATTGATGACCGCCGCAAAGAAGGCATAAAGAACAAACTTAGCACCTGTCGCAAGAACGACTTGATTGCGTTCGATAGAGTAGCCATAGAAATTCTCAAAGTAGGTATTGACTGCATCCTTCAATTCTGGAAGTCCTGAAGCTACCGTATAAAAACTCGCCTTACCATCTTCGATAGACTTAATAGCAGCTTCTTGAATATTTTTCGGTGTGACGAAGTCTGGCTCACCCAAGGTCAGCTCTAAAATATCACGTCCTTCTGCCTTCAAGGCTTTTGCACGCGCACCTGCTGCCAGAGTTACACTTTCTTCCATCTCTAAGACTCGTCTTGATAACTTGCTCATAAGCCCTCCCGTTTGATAAAGTTCCCTGTTTCAAAATCAACTATGTAGTATGCTGTTCCAGACTTAACTTCCCAAATAGGTTTGCCATCCCTTAAACCTAGAATAGTTCGCTCTACTTGGCTTGCACCGTTTTTCTTGGCAATAGCTTGCGCCTCTTCTTGCGAAATTCCCTGAGCTAAAGGATAGACATATAGTGTGCTAGAAGCCTCTGGAATCAAAACTGCAACCTCTTCTCCCTGACTGGTTACACCAAATACACAAAAATAGGTTTCAGTACCATTGTAGATAGAAAAATCATTGACAGTTTGCAAATCAGCATATTCTGTAGCTACTGCAACTGCATGACTACGCGCATTGTTGAAAGGGGCAGCAGCAATATCCCAAATAGTAAAAATTGAAAAAGTCACAACACTGAGAAGGATAAAAGAGCCCAACACTAACTGACCAGTCTTGGAAGCCATCCACTCCAACAGTTGAAAAATCTTTTTTTCCATAGTAGTCCCATTATACTACAAATTAAAGCATATTTCCATTCTTTCCGTGATTGTAAATAAAATTTCCTTTTCCTTCGCACAAAGAAAAGGATATAAGAACCTACATTCACAGTTTTGCACTTCCATCTAAGACTATTTTTCAAATGCTCATTGCTCGTTTTTTCCAGTACAGTTAGTATTACCTCAAAAAACGAACTTGATTAACGAAAAACTATCTTTTCTATAAAAGCACTTTACCTATGAATATAGAATCTAACTTTTTTTGCTTGATAACCGAACTATTTATTGCTAAAATATTCTCATGAGAACTGTTGAACAATCTTTAAACGAGAACAAGCATGCACTTCACAGTCTAGTCGTCTTTCGCAGAGCAGCTAATACTATCGCAAAATCAGAATTAGAAACAATCAAAAAATACGGACTGACAGTTTGTCAGTTTGGAGTGATGGAGGCACTCTACAACAAAGGAAATCTGCGGATTCAAGACTTAATTGATAAATTATTAAGCACATCTGGCAATATGACTGTCGTTATAAAAAACATGATTCGAGATGGCTATATCTACAAGACTATCGATACAAATGACCGTCGTGCTTCCTTGATTGCTCTCACTCCACTTGGACGCGAAACCATTGAAAAAATCCTTCCTGAGCATTATGATCACGTTGGAGAGATTTTTTCTGTCCTTAGTTCAGAAGAACAAGACCAATTAGCCGAGATACTTAAAAAATTCAAGAATCAGCAGACCTAGGATTGCCAACAAAAGACAAATACGATATACTAAATTTATGTTTTTATGAAAAGGAGCCCATCATGGCAAACGTATTGTTTTTAGTTGGTTCACTACGTGACGGTTCTTTTAACCATCAAATGGCAAAAAAAGCCGAAGCATTCTTAGCTGATAAGGCTCAAGTATCTTACATTGATCTTGCAAAAATTCCCCTATTCAACCAAGACATCGAGACACCTATCCTTCCTGAAATTGCAGAGCTACGTGCACAAGTAGACGCTGCAGATGCTATCTGGATTTTCTCACCAGTATATAACTATGCAATCCCAGGTATCGTAAAAAATGCTCTCGATTGGCTCAGTCGTTCGCTCGATTTATCCAATCCAAAAGGACCATCTATCCTACAAGATAAAATCACAACTGTCTCTGCAGTCTCAAACAGTGGTCACGACCACCTATTCAAAGACTTCCAACACCTTCTTCCATTTATCCGTACTCAGATTGCTGGTGAATTTACAGGTTCAACCATCAATCCAGAAGCATGGGGAACAGGTGTATTGGAGTTATCTGACGAAACTCTAATAAAACTCGAGCAACAAGCAGCTGACCTGTTGGCAGCAATTCAATAATCAAAAAAAACCAGAAATTCTGGTTTTTTTGATTAACATTTTAAGAGTATTCCGACTTCTGCCAAGAATCAATTACTACTTTGATGACTTCTCAAAATCATTCCCCAACTTCACTTCTCACACACTGTAAGGCAGCTCCGATGACTTGGTGCATATCGTAGTAACGATAATGACCAAGACGCCCACCGAATATGACATTCTCTTGTTGTTCTGCGAGGCGCTTATAAGCAGTATAGAGTTTGTTGTTACGATCATTGTTCACTGGATAATACGGCTCATCGCCTCGTTTCCAGGTCTTCGAATACTCACGTGTAATAATGGTTTTCGGTTGTGTACCAAATTCGAAATGTTTGTGTTCGATAATACGAGTAAATGGCGTTTCACTATCTGTGTAGTTCACAACTGCATTCCCTTGATAGTTTTCCATATCCAACACTTCTGTCTCAAATCGAAGGCTACGATATTCCAATTCACCAAGTTGGTAATCAAAGAATTCATCAATCATTCCTGTAAAGACAATCTTCGGATAGGTAGCTAAATAGTCTTTCTTATTGGCAAAGAAATCAACATTTGTCTCAACATCAATATTCTCATGTTCCAACATTTTTTCAACAATCTGCGTGTAACCGCCGATTGGAATACCTTGGTAGCTATCGTTGAAATAGTTATTATCATAAGTCAAACGCACGGGTAAACGACGGATGATAAAGGCAGGTAACTCCGTACATGGTTTTTCCCATTGTTTCTCGGTGTATGACTTGATCAATTTTTCATAGATGTCTGTACCAACTAGTGAGATGGCTTGTTCTTCCAAGTTCTCAGGTGTTTTTCCTCCCAAAACAGCTCGTTGCTCTGCAATCTTGGCTTCTGCTTCCGAAGGGGTCACCACGCCCCACAGTTTATTGAAAGTATTCATATTGAATGGAAGATTGTAGATTTCACCTTTGTAATTGGCGACTGGTGTGTTTGTATAGCGATTGAACTCCGCAAACTGATTCACATAATCCCAAATTTCTTTTTCAGAAGTATGGAAAATATGTGCACCATATTCATGGACTTGAATACCTTCTACTTCTTTGGTATAGATGTTACCTGCAATGTGGTCTCGTTTTTCGATAACCTTTAGTTTTTTACCCTTTTTAGCTGCCTCATGAGCAAAGACCGCTCCGAACAGACCCGCACCAACAACTAGATAATCGTATTTTTTCACATTTAACTTTCTAAGGAAGTCAATTCTCCAAATCTTTTACTAGACTATCGTTTATATCATATCTCATTACCAATAAAGAATGAGTTGTGATAATCTCTTCCCTAAAACCTTTCACTTAAAGCTTGCAATATCCAATATTATAACAGACAATACAACCTTCATCAAGTTTAGCAATGATAAAGAGGACTAAGATAAAATAATACCCGTGGTGCTAGTTCGTTTCAAAATAGCGTAAGTTATGAGCTAGAATAATTTGTTCAATTCGTAACTGTAGTCCGGCTATCCCTCTAGCTATGTGCCTTTTGTGCCCCTCAACTTTTAATTTTTTTAGTTTCGGCAAAAATCATCCACTGGATAATTTTTCTTCTCCTCTCGCTTTACAATAGGCTTGAACACCTTTATTGTATCGCGTTTGGAGTTTTTTTGGTATAACCTTCGTCGCGCACCTTGCAGAGCGTGATGGACTGAAAGTCACATAACAAGTCTACAAAGCCTAAAATAAAAAACAATGCAGCAGCATTTTTTCTCCATATATCAGCTTCCTAATTCAAACTAATATCAAAGAATACTATTTTCTAATCTTCTTTTTTCGTCATAATTACAATAGATAAATTTATTGCAATTCCTATAATAATGATTCCTACTAAGACTATTCCTATTAAAATCATTGACATTGAATACTTACCAAAAAATTCCAACATCTATTCACTTTTTGATTTACTATTCATGTGTTAGTTTTTATCGAATTGTTAGCTTAGCAAGCTAAGAATATCCTACTTGCGATACTCTTTTATTTTAGTTGAATATTTAGTCAAAAGATTCTTTGAATAAATTTTTTCATTTTTTGTATTTCGGACTTCTTTCCAAAGAATAGAAGCTACTTTTAATTTGTTTGAGTAGTTGCAACTATTTTCGTCTGCACAGAAATCCTTCAAAAATTGATTCCATTGACAAACCGAATTGTCATACTTAGCATAATTTGATTTTCCATAATAAACTTTTAGCATATCTTGAATTGTAAAACTCAAATCCTTTTCTCTTTTTACTTTCCTCCAAGCTGTTGCCATATCAGCAGTAAATTTAAATGGTGAGATACCTGTTAAAACAGAGAAATATTCTCTGAACTTTGCATTAAAGGAAAAACCACATTCAAGTAATGGCATATCTAAGGTAATAGTTTCTACCTGTTTCTTTTCATTTATTGTTGTTGACTTTTTAATGAAATTACCCTTAAAGTATTGCTCAATAATATAATTGAATTCCTGTTTTGTACCTCTATATTCCAATCCTAATGACTTGCATATCTGTGAAAGTTCTTCACGATACCAATAATATTTATTAAACTCGTCAAACGATGTAATTTTGTCAAACTCAGGTCTACTTTCTATCAATATTTTATCTCCTCAAAACCAATTTACTTTTTCATCTCTAAACAATGGTGTTTCACTCTCTTTGTAAGGATTGTAGTTATTACAATTACAACCAAACTCTTTCAATACTTTTATCTTATTATCGGATGTCCAAACAAGCAAAGTGATACCGTCAAATTCTTTAATTTTCCCCTCATTCATTTTATTTTTGAAGTGCCATTCTCTTTGGGAGTTCAAAGGTCCTGGGGACCTTTGAAGTAGCTTGCTCAAAAACAGTAGAGCAAGCTGGACAATCTAATTGCGTTTTTTTAATAATCCCACAACTTCCACATGATGCGTATTTGGAAATAAATCAGTCGGCTGTACCTTCGTCAATTTGTACCCCAATTCCTCATAAAGTTTAATATCACGCGCCATGGTTGCCACATTACAAGAGATATAAACGATTTTTTCTGGTTTTACAGAAGTACTTGCTTTGATAAAACTTTCTGTCAAACCTTTTCGTGGTGGGTCGACAAAAATCACAGTTGGCTTGACTCCATCTGCCACCCATTTCTGCATAGCAGATTCAGCGCTATCACAGACATAGGTAACATTATCAATCCCATTTCGAGCAGCATTCTTCTGACTATCAAGGACAGCCTTTTCAACGACTTCTACACCGTAAACATGCTTAACTTGTTTTGCAAAGGAGAGACCAATTGTCCCAATACCTGAATAGGCATCAATCACGACATCATCTGCCGACAATTCTGCAAAGTCAATGGCGGTCTGATAGAGTTTTTCAGCCATTTCTGTGTTGACTTGATAGAAAGACGGTGCAGAAATTTCAAATTCATTGCCCAACATGGTATCTACAATAGTTTCACTGCCATGCAAAAGACGGAATTCTTGACCGAATATAGCATTGGTATTCTGGTCATTAATATTCTGAACGATAGAAACAAGATTTGGAAATTGGCTTGTCAAACGCTCAACAAGGGTTTCAACACGGAAAATCTTCGGACGAGTCGTAACTAAAACTAGCATCAACTGACCTGAATAATGACCACGACGAACAACAATATTTCTCACAAGTCCTGTCTGTTCTTTCTCATCGTAAGGCTTCAAGTCTAATTTTCTCAACAGGTCACGTGTCGCTAGAACCAAGGCATCAATTTCCTTATGTTGAATGTAAAAATCCTCAATCGGAACTAAATCATGTGAATTTTTTCGGAAAAATCCTGTTTCTAACTGCCCATTCACACGACGAACAGGAACAGCTGCCTTATTACGATAAGCAAGAGGATTGTCCATTCCCAAAGTATCTGCTACTGCTATTTCTGGCAGACCTGCAATCTTACGTAGATTATTCTCAACTTGTTTTTTCTTAAAAGCTAGTTGGGCTGGATAAGTGAGATGCCCCAAGTCAGCAATACCTGTTCTTAGATAGGTCAAATCCAAGTCCTGATTACGGTCTGGCGAGAAGCTCTGCCATTGCTCCACCTTACCAAAACCAATATTTTTCTTAAGTTTTAAGATGCGCATGGAAATTTTCTCACCTGGAAGAGCATTGTCTACAAAGAAGACAAAACCATCAATTTTTGCCACACCCTGACCCTCATGTGTCAAATCTACTACTTCTACTTCGACAATATCGTTTTTCTTTAACATAATTCTACTTTCTATTTTTGGACCACTAAAAAAGTGACCGAAGTCACTTCTAGTATACCATATTTCTTAACGCAAGCCTAACTCAGCCAAGCGCTGCTGGTATTTTTCAAAATCAACACGAAGAGCCATACCACCATACATATCATAGTCGTCAATCCAGTCTCCATTTTCTGGGATTGTAACACGTTCGATACCATTTGCTGCATCCAATAGAAGGCCTGGTCCCTGTAGCCACATAAAGCTTTGTGGCACTGTTGTCGGAGTCATCGCCACAACCTTACCTATAGCTTCGGAGCCAGAGAATAGTTTCATTGGATTTTTAGCCTGTGTCATAACAGCAGATAACACTTCCTGTTGACGTCTCGTACGACCAAAATCACCTTCATCATCCGAACGATAGCGCGCGTAGTTAAGCAAGGTCTTACCATCCATCTGCTGTACACCGACCTGAATCGTTTGATAAGCAGGAGCATTTTCTTCCAGTTGTAAATCATTCGGCACTTCTACTGAGCTAACGACTTCACCATTAATAGTTGAAAACTGTGCATCAATCGTTACGCCCTCAGGGAAAAGTGTATCAATCGTTGTCGCAAAGGTTGCAAAATCCACCATCGCATAGTACTTGACATCGATGTCAAAATTATTCTTCAACGCCTTCCGAACTTCTTCTGCCCCTTGCTGATTATCCTGTTCTCCCAAAGTATAGGCAGTATTGAGTTTATATTCATATCCCTCAATATCCACCAAGGTATCCCGCATAAAGCTAACAAGTTTGACTTTGTTATCTGTGTTATTCACATTTAGAACCATGATGGTATCCGTTCGAGTTTCACCTGAACTTTCGCCAACACGACCGTCTGTTCCCAAAATTAAAATATTTGTCCCATTCGATGTATCTACGCCGTTGAAGACCTCAGCTACTGGCTTCTCACTCACGCTATTCATACCTTTGAAAAAACTATAGCCCATCGCTACAATCACTAGCGCTATAGCAAGCAATACGAAACCAATAAAGCGCTTGAAACCACCCTTTTTACGAGCTTTTTTAGGTTTAGGTACTTTCGCTTTGGGCTCGATACGAGGAGACTGAAACCGTTGAGGTTTGGCTTGTCTTGTTTTTCTGGATTTACGTTCAGGATAGCGAGGCAACAGTTCCTCTTGCTCATCATCCTCTTCAAAATAATCTTCCTCGAAGTCATCTTCGTAAGCCGTTGGTGTGAAGCTACGTAGAGATTGCCTTGGACTTCCATGCCGTTCTCTCAGCTCTTTTTTATATAATAGATAATCCAACTCACGACTTTCTTTGTCATTTAAGTAGTGGATATTTTTTTGCAAATAATCTAACCTCAATTGTTCATGATGGGTTAGGATATTATTGTTTTTATTCATCTGTCTTCATCCTAGCTGGTCATATAGACCAGGTAATTCCCTAGTACTTTATAGGTTATATCTAAACTAGTCAATTCTTTTTGAGAATAGGCTAATAATTCCTCAGACTGATTATCAAGATCCAGTATGAAAAAATACTCACCCAAAGCCGTTTTCAGGGGTCGGCTTTCTATTTTTGTTAAGCTGATTCCTCTCCATGAGAAAACAGACATGGCCTTATACAAGGCTCCTGGCAGGTTATCTGGTAATGTCAGTGCAAGACTGACTTTTTTAGCTACTTGTTCCAGGGCAATAGACGGAGCCTTATCCCCCAAAATCCAAAAACGTGTAAAATTCTCGCTGATTTCCTGGATGTCTTGCGCAATTACCTCCAGTCCATATTCAACAGCTGCCGCTTGCGGAGCAATTGCCGCAAATGGTTGTTCAGGGTGTTCTGCCACAAAGCGAGCAGCATAGGCTGTACTAGCTGTTATTTCAATACGAGCCTGAGGAAAATGTTCTTGAATATATTTCTTCCCCTGAGCAATTGCCTGCGGATGAGAATAGATAACCTCTACAGCCTTATCGGCACTCGTGGCTAACAGTTGTTGGGCAATCGGTTGAACAATCTCTGCAACCGCATGAATCTCCGCCTGATGAAAGAGATAGTCAATCGTTTCATGAACACTACCTTCAATCGAGTTCTCTACTGGAATAACGGAATAGGTAACTTCCCCCGTTTTGTAGGCCTTGATAACCTCTGTAATCGTTTCAAAAGCCTGCAAATCCGCAGTCGGAAAGGCCTGCTGGGCCACTTGATGTGTAAAAGAACCACGAGGTCCTAGATAGGCTACTTGCATAAAATTTTCCTTGCTACTTGTTCTGGATTCAGTTTATCTGTATCGATTACAGTATCGGCTAAACCTTGATAAAGTGCCATTCGTTCACGATAAAGGGCTTCAAACTCTTCCTTACTACACTGTAAAAAGAGAGGTCTTTGCGACTGTCTATCCTTACGAATTCTCTGATAGGAAACTTCAAAGGAGGCAGTAAGAAGTACATTGTCCTCCCTATTTGCCAACAGCAATTCCCTGTTTACTTCAGATTTAATCACACCACCACCAGTTGACACGATACAATTACTAGGTAAGTCCAGCAATTCTTTCAATACCTCTGTCTCCAGTTGTCTAAACGAAGCCTCTCCTTCAAGACTGAAATAGTCAGCAATAGGCATACCAATCCGTTCTTCAATGATATGGTCCATATCGTAAACGGGGAGATTTAACAAATGTGCTGTTGTTGTTTTTCCAACTCCCATAAATCCAAGTAAAACGATTGGCATACGTTCTCCTAATCCATCAAACTATTTAAGTGTTCAAAGAAGGCAGGATAGCTAGTATTGATAGCTTCTGCTCTTTCCAATACAACTTCTCCATCTTTGGCCAACAAGGCAGCAATGGCAGTCATCATACCGATACGGTGGTCACCAAATGTATTGATTTCAGCACCATGTAAAGCAGTTGGTCCGTGAATAATCATACCATCTTCTGTTGGTTCAATAGTTGCTCCCATACTATTTAGAGCATCTGCAACAACCTGAATACGATCCGTTTCTTTAACTTTCAACTCCTCAGCATCACGAATAATCGTTGTTCCATGTGCTTGAGTCGCTAGTAAGGTAATAATTGGCAACTCATCAATCAAACGAGGAATCAATTCGCCTGCAATCTCCGTAGCCTTCAATTCCGACGTTTCAACTGTAATGGTAGCTGATTTTGCAAGTTCATCCATGTTAGAAAGAGTCATTTTACCGCCCATAGCTTTAATGACATCTAAAATACCAGTCCGAGTTTCATTTATTCCCACATTTTCAAGGACAATTTTTGAACCTGGTACGATTAAGCCAGCAACCAACCAAAAGGCAGCACTTGAAATATCTCCTGGAACTGTAATCTCTTGAGCAATAAACTCCTGACCACCTTGGATGCGGATTTCCTTGCCATTGACTTCCAACTGTCCACCAAACTGGACAATCATATCTTCTGTATGGTTTCGAGTCAACTCTTTTTCTACGATGACCGACTCTCCCTCAGCCTGCAAGGCAGCAAAAATCAGAGCTGATTTTACTTGGGCAGAGGCTACAGGGAGTTGGTAGCGAATTGTTTTTAAATTCTTATTCCCTTTGATGGTCAACGGAGGTAGGTCACGTTCAGTTTGTCCAGAAATCTCTACTCCCATTTGACTGAGTGGAATAGTTACTCGGTCCATAGGACGTTTGGATAAGGAATCATCACCAAACATAGTCGCTTCAAAATCTTGACCTGCTAAAACGCCTGAAATCAAACGAATCGAGGTTCCAGAATTTCCCATATCCAAATCATTTTTGGGTGCTTGAAGACCATCAAAGCCAACACCGTGTACTTCAACAATATCACCATTGTCTTCAATTTTTACACCCAAGTCACGAAAGACCTGCATGGTTGACAAGACATCTTCTCCACGCAAAATATCGTGGACACGGGTAACACCTTTTGCAAGGGAACCAAAAATAATAGAGCGATGACTAATTGATTTATCTCCTGGGACACGAATCGTTCCCTGTAGTTTTTCTACGCTTCTTCTTAATTTCATATCCTTACCTCAAACTAGTATCACTTCTATTTTATCATATTTATAAAATATTTTCTGATTTTTATGACAATTACTTGTGAAAAATCAATCTCTATTACATTTTGGGAAACAAAAAACTAAAAATATTTACTATAAAAATTTTAATAAAATCTATAAAACAAATGTAGATTATGGTATACTAATGATAATAAATTGTTATCGGTAGGAGAAATTAAATTGCTTAAATATTTAGAGGAGTTATTAGCAAAATACCCCAATTTTTATCAACTTTTTATACCGGTAGTTTTATCGGCCATATTGTTTATATTCAAAATTCCACAGAAGTTTGTACAACAGTGTTTACAAAAACATAAAAAACGCAAGAGCATTTTCAAGAACAAACAATATATACAGGATAATGTTTATTTAAAACGGGAATTAGAGATCCAAGAAATTCTTCAGGAACTCATTAAAGAACAGGAGCTGACCATTGTATACGGTGCTCTAGGACGTGGTAAGACGATTATACTGAAAAAACTACACGATAGAATCATTGATAAAAAAGAAAAATCCCTTAAATTTTCATTGTATATCGATTTAGAAAAGAAAAATTTAATTGATGAACTAGAGAAAATTACTGAAATAAAGATAGTCAGTCCACTTGATTTTTATAATTGGCTTAATAGTCTCCTTGGTCAAAAAAAATGTCTGATTATCCTAGATAATATTGCTCCTACACAATACGCCAATATAATCAATTTTTTCCTAGATAATTATTATGTTCAATATAAGATTATTATGGGACTAAACTATATTAATCCTAATGAATCTTCTCAAATAGAAATAAAGAATTTTGATGCAAAACAAGTTGCTGAACTAGCAAAGCTACGTAGATTGGATATTGATGAAGACAATCTTTCAAGAGTGTTTACCTTAACTCAAGGTATTCCTGTCTATGTAGACTATCTTTTCAAAACAAATCGCCGCCCGCTTAACTATGAACTCGTGGAGGTTATATCATCTCAATTAGCCATTTGCACTGCTAAAGAGAAAGACCTCTTGCAGTTAATCGCTTTGAATAAAATTCTATATCATGACTTTACCAAGGAACTGTTCTCCACTTTTGATATTGGTCTAACAATGTCTTTGTCATCAAAAGGGTTGATGCAATTTGAAGTGACTACAAAGAATATTGAATTAAATCCGCTCATTGCTGAACAATACCTCGCACACTTAAAGAATGAAGACGTGTACATAAAATTACTGGAATATTATAAAATACATAGTCAGGAAAATTTTTTGGAATTGTCATTACGACTACCTATTGCAATAAAAAATGAGTATTCAGTCTTTATTCAAATATTAAAACAGTTATACAACGATGAAAAATATCAATATCTATTATATTTAGGTGAGACAATTTTACAAAACGGAACTCAAGCTTTTTTTGATTTTGATAAAATTACAGATTGTTTTTTTGACTGTTTTATTTCTTCTTTATTAAAAATAGGAGATTACAACTACGCAAAAAATATTATCGATAAAATAAATGATTGCGGCGTATTTGATCACAACTTAATTTATAAAAATGTTCAAACCGAAGTAATGTCTTATAAGATAAATTTCTGTGATCTCTTGCATTTAACAAATTCATTCCAAGATGCTATAGACAATTTAGAATTATTAATGGCGACAAGTACCGTATCCTCTGAGCAACAGGAACGTTGTGACTATTTAATCTTGCATTGTAAGAGGCATATCGGTGAGGACTTAAGTCAAATCTCTAAGAGCTTTCGTAAACTTTCCGACAGTAGTCAAGAAACTTATTATAAGATTCGTTCGCTCTATTCAGCTTTTTCAATTGATATGTTTCAAGGAAAAAAACACCTGAAAAGAAAATTTGAAGAGCTGAAAAATAAAATAGATAGTTTACAGTCTGGTAATGAGATCGTATTGTTTGCTCAGCGTCATTATATTATTTTTTATCGTAAATGCTGCAATGACTTAAAAAAAGCAGAAGAACTCTTAATAAAAAATATTAAGAGTCTAGAGAATAGCAAATTAAGAATTTTATATGATTATTATTTTGAAGCTGGGGAATTATACCGTGAGAAATTCTATCTACATCCTTCTAAAAAGAATTACAAAGCGAGTTATGATTTCTATGATAAAGCTATTGCATTTTCAAAAAACGTCGGAGATACCAATTTATATCACAATGCCATGATTGGAAAGATACTATTGCAGGAGCAATCTGCTAATGTTACACAAGAAGATTTGAATTCTATCCAACGAGCTATTCAAATAGAGCCTTTGCTGAATAAAGTGCAATTCCAATTAGCTTATTATTACCTAACGCATGACTATGACATGCTTGAAGAACTCTCTAAGTATACTAGGCGGTTAGAGTATTATGATACTTCTACTATTGCCCAAAAATTATCGAAAAAACATTCTTGTTTTATACCTTTAACTGTCATGTAAACTTTGTTTAAATTGGTTAACTTGCGCTTCTGAAAAAGTATAGTTTAGGGTTCGTTTTGCTTTTAAAAAGGTATCAATATGCTTAGTGATTTCATCGCTAGGCATATTATTTTTTATTGCCGTTAGCACAGTGGCTATAGTATCAATAATATCGGTTTCCCAGCTATAACGTGCGATTTCTTGTAACCCAATCCTAATCCCAAAATCATTATAGATTTTCTTTTCTCGCTTTGTTACGGATATGCCATAGTGATAACATGCATCAAAAAAGGCATCCAATTCAATTTGATTAGGAAAAGAGAGCCAAATCTGGTGAGTTTCAGAATACCGTTCACCACCTACTAAGGTGAAACCACCTCCTATTAACTTTTTAGAGAGGTCTTTGACCATGTTCCGAATATTTTGAGAATAGGCACTACCAAATTTTTCAAACTCAATCAAAGTTGTTATCAAACTGAGAATATGATGAAAATGGGTATTTCTTAAGAAGTCAGGATTGATTGTTTCATATTTTTGAAGTAACATTGGATTATTTGTCAATATAAGCCCACATGTTACCCCTGGAAGAGTTTTATGAGCAGCACCAAACATAATGAAATTGTCATCGCTTTTATTAAAATATTCAAAAGGATTTTTATTCTCTTTACCAGCAATCAGGCCCAGAGTCTGAGTGGCATCGTATAATAAAATACAGTCCTTGGGTAAATTAATCTTTTCTAATTTAGGTTGGAATAAAATATCAGAAAGACACACTAATACACCTTTGACATTTTCCTTTGTTAGTGCTTTGTTTAATTGATCGTAATCAAAATCTAATTTATTGTAGTCATAAGGAATATATCTAGTAATTATTCCTAATCTCCGACATATTTTCTTTATTGAGGTATGGCCACCATATTCATCACTTGAAATATATACAATGTCCCCCTCCTCAAATAAAGTCATCAATAATGACGTAACAGCATTAATACCAGATAAGGTGCGTGCATCAGCATATTGGGCGCCATATAATTCAAGACATAGTTGGTTTAAAAAAATATTAAATTCAAAAAGCTTATCACTTCCTAAAAAATTATTTTCTTGATAGGCAGAACTTGCTCCTAGAAGATATTTCTCTTGTAGCGATGAAGAGAGCATAATTTTAGAAAAAGGTGATACAACGTTTTCTGCTGCGCATAGAGGAAGTTGATTTTGATATGTAACGACGGCATCATTGTATAGCTGTTTAAATTTTTGCAAAGTATCCATAATTTCTCCTACCGATAACAATTTATTATCATTAGTAAATTGATAAATTATCGTATATAATAGCTTTATTACGACATATTAAGGAGATTATATTATGAATTACGACACTATCCAGAGATATCTTGACTTTTGCGCTATTCAAAGGCGACTTAGTTCTCATACTATCCGAGCATACAAATCTGATTTACATCAGTATTATAACTTTGGGACCAATGATATTAGGTCCTATCTTACTTTTCTCAACCAACATATAAAAAAGACTAGCACATTAAAACGGAAGATTGCTAGTCTTAAATCATACTATAAATTTCTGGAAGAAGAAAAACTAATTTCAAAAAATCCCTTCCATCAGCTTCGACTCCACTACAAGGAAGAGAAAAAGCTTCCTAAAACGATTTCCTTGAAAGATTTACAAAAAATATATTGTTTCGCCCACCAACAAATAGAAAATTCTAAAAATAGGCATTCTAAGCGGAAAGCTATGCGAAATCTACTCCTTATCTCGCTACTTTTATCAACTGGGTTACGCATCTCTGAATTATGTAATTTAAAACTTGCTAATATCAATTTGGAAAATAGAACCATTCAAATACTCGGAAAAGGAAAGAAAGAGCGACTACTCTATATTGGAAACGATGAAACACTTTCGTTACTTGAAGACTATATAACGCATCATTGTGGTCATTCTAGTTATCTATTTACCGGTGTGAAAAACGATGATCATCTTAAAGAACAAAGTGTGCGCTTAATTCTGAAAAATATTTCTCACTCGCTACAACTGAAAAAACATATCACTCCACATATGTTTCGACATAGTTTTGCAACTATGTTACTTGATAATGGTGTCGATATTCGACAAATACAACATTTACTGGGCCACAGTAACATCAATGTGACACAAATCTACACTCATGTCTCTCAAAGCAAGCAGGTAGAAATTCTAAGTGAGCATAATCCTCTTAACCAAATCACACCACTACTTCGTACATAAGTAACCGCAAACCAAGTAGACTTGACCTAAATCACTGAGCCGGATTGTCATAGAACAGTACCTTATCCAAGATTGTTTCTAATATTTCTTGGTTGATAGAGTGAAAGAATGCGACTTCCACTTTTCCGAGACGAATTTTCATCAGAATATCATTTCTGCCTTTCTTCTCAAAGCGGCGAGAGTGGGGAACAGTCAATGGGACGATGGGGTGTGACATAAAAAATCCTCCAGTTTTGTTTTTTATAACAGTATACTGGAGGAGGGAGTGATTGGATAGATACCTTGTTATTAGGCGGTTACACACTACAGTTGACAAAGAGCCGAAAAAGGTTCCAGAGTCGACAGTTTTTGAGTATAGAAAAACGTCCCATATGACCTATAATGAAAAGCGACTAAACAACTCATTAGAAAGACTCATATGGAACAACTAAATCTTATCACAAATTTTCTCAGAATTAAAGACAAAAATATCGTTATCACTGATGAATATGATATGGGAACTCACTTAGAACTCCACGGTCACTTGGATTACACAGCCCCTAAATGCCCTTCCTGCAAGGGACAAATGGCAAAATACGATTTCCAAAAAGCCTCCAAAAT
>NZ_JAOTGL010000011.1:0-58123 GCF_044427045.1 Streptococcus sp. 2022WUSS135 | reverse complement strand
TCTGCTTTGTGTTCCTTGAAGACATAAACATTGCCTGCTTCGTCTTTCAATTCAGTTTCATTCTTCGTTTCATAAGCTGTGCCGGTTGACTGGTTTTCGTTAAAGACAGGAGTTTCTGCTTTTAGAACCTTGCCATCTGTCGTTACATGCTCGACTGTGACATTGCCTTTGACTTCTTCGTAAACGAAGGTTACTTTTTGAGTACCCTCTTTGACTTCACCTGTTGGATCTGCTGATTCTTCCTTGAGACCTTTATAAACAAACGTACGACCGTTATCTGTCACAATCTTATCTTCTGGTTTGGTCTCATATGGTGTACCAACTGGTTCATCTGTCTTGACTGGGGTTTCTTTCTTCAGAACTTCACCAGTTGTTGTAACGTGTTTTACCGTGACACTACCTTTTGGTGCGTCTGGTGTTGGGCTTGGAGTCGGAGTGACTGGTTTCAACTCATAAACGTAAACAACTTTTTGTGCTGTCTCAGTAACTTTACCTGAAACTGGGGCTGAATCTGCTTTGTGTTCCTTGAAGACATAAACATTACCTGCTTCGTCTTTCAATTCAGTTTCATTCTTCGTTTCATAAGCTGTGCCAGTTGACTGGTTCTCGCTAAAGACTGGAGTTTCTGCTTTAAGAACCTTGCCATCTGTCGTTACATGCTCGACTGTGACATTGCCTTTGACTTCTTCGTAAACAAAGGTTACTTTTTGAGTGCCCTCTTTGACCTCACCTTTTGGTTGCGCAGAAGTTTTGTCAACCTCTTTGTACTTGAAGGTACGACCGTTATCCGTCACAATCTTGTCTTCTGGTTTGGTCTCATATGGGGTACCAACTGGTTCATCTGTCTTGACTGGGGTTTCTTTCTTCAGAACTTCACCGGTGGTTGTAATGTGTTCTACTGTAACATTACCTTTTGGTGCGTCTGGTGTTGGGCTTGGAGTCGGAGTGACTGGTTTCAACTCGTAAACGTAAACAACTTTTTGGGCTGTCTCAGTAACTTTACCTGAAACTGGGGCTGAATCTGCTTTGTGTTCCTTGAAGACATAAACATTGCCTGCTTCGTCTTTCAATTCAGTTTCATTCTTCGTTTCATAAGCTGTGCCGGTTGACTGGTTTTCGTTAAAGACAGGAGTTTCTGCTTTTAGAACCTTGCCATCTGTCGTTACATGCTCGACTGTGACATTGCCTTTGACTTCTTCGTAAACGAAGGTTACTTTTTGAGTACCCTCTTTGACTTCACCTGTTGGATCTGCTGATTCTTCCTTGAGACCTTTATAAACAAACGTACGACCGTTATCTGTCACAATCTTATCTTCTGGTTTGGTCTCATATGGTGTACCAACTGGTTCATCTGTCTTGACTGGGGTTTCTTTCTTCAGAACTTCACCGGTGGTTGTAATGTGTTCTACTGTAACATTCCCTTTTGGCGCGTCTGGTGTTGGGCTTGGAGTCGGAGTGACTGGTTTCAACTCGTAAACGTAAACAACTTTTTGGGCTATCTCAGTAACTTTACCTGAAACTGGGGCTGAATCTGCTTTGTGTTCCTTGAAGACATAAACATTACCCGCTTCGTCTTTCAATTCAGTTTCATTCTTCGTTTCATAAGCTGTGCCGGTTGATTGGTTTTCGCTAAAGACTGGAGTTTCTGCTTTAAGAACCTTACCATCTGTCGTTACATGCTCTACTGTGACATTGCCTTTGACTTCTTCGTAGACGAAGGTTACTTTTTGAGTCCCCTCTTTGACCTCACCTTTTGGTTGCGCAGAAGTTTTGTCAACCTCTTTGTACTTGAAGGTACGACCATTATCCGTCACAATCTTGTCTTCTGGTTTGGTCTCATATGGGGTACCAACTGGCTCATTAGTTTTAACTGAGGTCTCTTCCTTCAGAACCTCACCAGTTGTTGTAATGTGTTTTACCGTGACACTACCTTTAGGAACTTCCGAAGTTGGAACAACTTCATAATAGTAAACTGTTCTCCCACCTGGGAAATATGGATTATTAATGTAAAAAGTTGTCCGAGTATTAGTTGATGCAACATCAACTGTTACATTCGCTGTTTGCCCATCTCTCAAGACACCTTTAGCAGGCTTGCCATTAATATCTTTTGCAACGTTATTGTCAGAATCCAAAAGTTCCCAGTCAATCGCTTTTCCATTATCATCATTCATCAGATATCTGATGAAATAACCTTTATCAGTACCTACGGCAAGCGCGTCACCTTTACTTACTAGAGGATTGATAAAACCACTTGTATTGGTACCACTATCTTTGATCAACTTATAGGTCACACCATCTGCTGTAATTGTTTCTGGTGCTGCAGTTGTAAATTTGTACCCTGACATTTCTGTTTGTATCACAGTCGCTAACACTTTGTTAGAATCTTTGACAACATATTCTGTCTTCTTGTCAATTAATCTAGGAACGAACCAGCCATAGCCCATATAACGACCGTTGGTATATCCCAGTGCCTTTTCGTAGTTGGTATATAGCTCATCAAACCAACCATCTGTTGCATCTGAAGTAGATACAGATGCGATTGGAAGATTTCCATTATTTGTGATAACCTCCCTATGTTGGATAGTGTATGTAGTATCTCTGGACCATAACCACCTTCCTTTGCTAACGTATTTAAGTTCATTCACATGAAGACCAGGAACTAGGGTATCAGTCATTAATAGCTTACCATCACCACCGTACATATCTATATATACATTTCCCGTGCCGTCTCTATCTGTACTAAAGGCCATCTGATGGATAAGTGCCGCTCCACCAGATGAGCTCGTCACAACTTCACCGCTTTTATCCACATAAAGAGGGCCTGTGGTCCGATCATTTAACTTATCCGTTTTAATAACAGCAAACGTGTAATTTTTAGAATTATGGTTTACCGTACCAGTAAACTTAGGGTTCATTGACTTTACTTCAGGCTCAGTTGTCGTAAAACCATCTGTCGGAATTTCACTAATTGTTGTGATACCTTGTCCTGGTTTTACAACTACTCCTTTAGTATTTGTCGCCGCTGAACGCTCAGTTCCTACAGCTGCTCTAAATTCTTGAGGTGCCTCAGCGCTCTCTAGTGGGGCTAACGAGGCATCCACTCCCTCTTCAATAGGTGCTACTTCTTCATCAGTTGTTGGTACTTTGTCCAATGTCTCATCCGTTGGCAAAGCAACATCACTTTCCACTACCTCTTTAGCAGATGAATCTGTATTTGTCGGAACCTGCTCAGCAGCAACTGTAGCCATGTTACCCAAGAATAGTGCAACAAAGACAGCGGATGCTACTCCTGTTTTAAACTTACGAATTGAAAAACGTTGACGCTTATCTGGAAACATTTGATTTTTTCCATTGTGTCTCATTATTTTCTCCTTAATATAAATATAGATATTTTTTGTCGCTGGTCGTGAAAGCAATATTCATAAGTCTCTTCAAATTGTTCTTTTCAAAACAGGAACATCATCCCCCTTTTGTACTTACTTTTATTGTAAATTCCACTAAAACAACCTTTTAACGATAACTGAAAAATTGAAATTTGTCAAATGTTACATATTACAAACCATTACTTAATCCCTCTCAACGCAAAAACAACCAAAAGAAAACGATTACAGCAAGGTTAGGCAAAAAGTCCGGCTTCGCTTCTCAGAGTTCGTGTCAACATCTCAGCGCATCGCATTAAAAAGATGATTAAACAAAAAACCCGACCAAAGTCGAGTTTTACAAATAATTATTTTACAGTTGCAGTGCTTGTGATCACTTCGACAGCTTTCTTCACAGCGATATCGTGTTTAAGCATTTCTGGTGAAAGCAAGCTACGTACTTGTGCCACTTCCATCTTGTAAGTTGCTGCCAAGTCTTCGATTTCTTTGTTGATTTCTTCTTCAGTTGCTTCGAAACCTTCTGCCTTAGCTACTGCTTCAACAACCAAGTTAGTCTTAGTACGTTTTTCAGCATCTGCTTCGTATTGTTTATGAAGGTCTTCACGAGTTGTACCAGTGATTTGGAAGTACATATCTGGTGAGATACCTTGTTGTTGCATACCACCCAAGAATTCATTGATTGCACGGTGAACTTCTTCGTGAATCATTTCTTCTGGCAATTCAACGATTTCAGCGTTTTCTACAGCCAATTCAAGAGCTGCTGATTCAACTGCATCGTCAAAGGCAACTTCTTTTGCTACTTCCAATTCTTTACGGTACTTAGCTTTCAACTCATCAAGTGTTTCTACTTCTTCGTCGATGTCTTTTGCCAATTCGTCATCCAAAGCTGGAACTTCTTTTGCTTTTACTTCGTGGATTTTTGTCACGAAGAGGGCTGGTTTACCAGCAAGGTCAGCTGCTTGATAGTCTTCTGGGAAAGTTACTTCAACATTTACTTCTTCACCAGCTGCGTGGCCTACCAATTGTGCTTCGAAACCTGGGATGAATTGACCTGAACCAAGTCCAAGTGAGAAGTTCTCACCTTTACCGCCGTCAAATTCAACGCCGTCGATTGAACCTACAAAGTCGATAACAACTGTGTCGCCTTCAGCTGCTGGGCCTTCTTTGATAACCAATTCAGCCAAGTTGTTGCGTGCAGCTTCGATTTTTGCATCTACTTCTTCGTCAGATACTTCTTTAGTTGCTTCTACTGAAACTGCCAAGTTTTTGTAGTCACCCAATTTTACTTCAGGTTTTGTCACAACTTCAGCAGTGATTGTCCAGTCTTGACCTTTTTCCATAGATACAACGTCGATTTTTGGTTGTGCAACGACTTCAAGACCAGCTTCAGCAACTGCTGCTTCATAAGCTGCTGGTAAAAGGGCGTTTACTACATCTTGGTAAAGTGCTTCTTCACCAAATTTTTGGTTGAAAACGGCACGTGGCAAGTGACCTTTACGGAAACCTGGAAGATTGATATCTTTCTTAACTTTGTTGAAAACGCGGTCCAATTCTGGTTTGATTGCATCTTGACCGATTGTGAAAGTCAAAACGCCGCGGTTTGTTTCTTTTGCTTCAAATGATACAGACATTCTGTCATTCTCCTTAAAATTTTATTGCATACTCTTCATTATACCACAAATGACAAGGATTTCAACGATTTTATAATGGACTTTCGGGAAATGGCAGAGCTGAAAGCTAATCTTCTAATCTGGTTGTTGTCCGTCGTGGGCCAGCCACTTGCAGTCTGTTAAACTCATTTCGGAAAAGACCGCTTCAAAAGAAGAATCTTCTGGCGAGCAGGCATAGATTCCAAAATGGATTTTTCCACCGCCTTCATGTAAGTGGCAAATCCGCATCTGCTCAAAATGGATACCGTCTTTAGAGTTCTCAATACAGAAATCGCTACCCCGTCGGCTCAAACGGTAATAGATTGACTTGACAGAAGCAGGTATCTCCTGAGTTGCCCAGTCTGAAAAGCCGTGATTAGTCACAACGCTACCCAAGTGCTGAAACTCCTCATTTTCATATTCAATCGAGCCCTTGATCCAGTTTTCCGAATCCTGATAGACCACGACACCACACTGGTCAAAGCGGGTATGACTATTGGAAAAATCCGTCTTAACAGTGAAGGAAAAATACTCTTCCTCCGTGTCCATCAGGAGCAGGGGAGCGTTGTCATTGACAAAATGGTAATAGGTCTTCTGCCACAAGTCCGTATGGGCTTGGGTTGTGATTCTGATTTCCTTATCTGAAATTTGGTAGTTTTCTGGCTCTCGCACCCAGTAAAAATTCTTTGTGTTCATTTGATTTCCTTTCATTTTTAGACCATTATACAGGCAAAAGAAAAAGAAGACAAGTAACTCAATCAACTCTTTTAAGAGCAGGCTGAGGTGATTTTGGGGAATTTGCAGGACTTGTATCGTCAAGATTAGCGGGTACTATTCCTCCAAAAAGTCTATCAAGGCTGTTGAAAATACCTCTGCATTTTGGAAGATAGATCCGTGACCCGCATTTGGATAGATAATCAGTTGGCTGTTTTTGATTTTCTCATGCATGATATAAGAGTTCTCAGTCGGAACTTGCATATCCTTGTCACCGTTGACGATCAGCGTTGGTTGCGTGATAAAGGCCATATCTTCTTGAGGATCTCTCCCCCAACGTTTGATAGCCTTCAACTGGGTCAAAAATCCTGGGACCTTCATATCCTTGTCTGCATACTCGGCTTTTCTTTCTCCCATACGCCCCAAAACTTTTTCAGCTTCCAGTCGGCCTGTTTCATCATGATTATAGAAAATGTAGCGTTTTGGATCCACACGCTCCAGACCAGCCTTCAGCATATAGCGGAAGGTTTTTCCTGTCACCTTATCGACTTCAACACCGCCA
Organism: Streptococcus sp. 2022WUSS135; assembly: GCF_044427045.1. Classification (NCBI taxonomy): domain Bacteria; kingdom Bacillati; phylum Bacillota; class Bacilli; order Lactobacillales; family Streptococcaceae; genus Streptococcus; species Streptococcus sp. 2022WUSS135. The sequence continues at coordinate 51,818 of NZ_JAOTGL010000011.1, read as the reverse complement.
CGAGGACCTGTTCCTGCTAGAATCAAGCGGTTAACCATTTGGCTATCGAGACGAACGATTTCTTGGGCAATAAAACCACCCATTGAAAGACCGAGCAGGTTAATTTTCGTATGCCCCAAGGCCTTGATAATAGCATGAGCCTGCTCTGCCATTCCTGGAATAGTAGGAGCTACCTTGCCTTGACTGGCACCGACGCCAGGCAAATCAAGGACAATGATGTGCTCTTTTTCAGCTAGTAAGTCTAGCAATTTTGGATCCCAGTTATCCAAGGTTGCGGCCAAATGGACCAACATGACCAAGGGCAGGTTAGACTTGCCCTTACCTAGTTCACGATAGGCAATCTGATTGCCAGCGACAGTAATGTATTGGTTTTTGGTATCGATATAAGACATGACTTCTCCTATTTTTCAAAACTGAGGACAGTTTTTCCACGTGAGCGACCGTTGGCTACCTTGTCCAAGGCTGCATTGACTTCTTCAAATGGATAAACGGTGTCGATAGACGGTTTGATTTCTAGCTTGCTGAAAATATCTGCCACTTCTTGCAGCTGTTGCCCATTGCTTTCTACGAAGATGAAATGGTAGTGTACTCCGTAGCTTTCCGCCATTTTATCAAACTTGCGACCAACCAAGCCAAGCAGGATTTGTTTCCATTTTGGCAGGTTCATGCGTTTGGCAAATTCGCCATTTGGCATGGCACGGAGGGAAACCAACTGACCACCTTTTTTCATAATCGACATTTGTTTTTCAGTTTCTGCACCGCCAAGCGTGTCCAGTACATAGTCAACATTTTTAACTGTTTTAGTGTAATCTTCTGTTTTATAGTCAATAAAGCGATCTGCACCTAAAGCCAAGACACGCTCACCACTAGCACCATCTCCGTTGGTAATAACGGTCAAACCTTTAGCTTTGGCAATGGGAATGGCCATCCCGCCGACACCACCTGTCCCGCCTGAGATGAAAATGGTCTTGCCAGCCTCTGCACCCATGAGGTCCAGTGCCTGCATAATGGTCAAGGCAGTCAGGGGAACAGCCGCCGCTTCCACATCCGTCAGATAGGCAGGAACTTTGGCAAGGGCTGTAGCCTCAACCGCTACATACTCGGCAAAGGCACCGATATTGTCGAGAGGAAGACGACCAAAGACACGGTCACCAACTGCAAAATTTGTCACGCTGGATCCGACTTCCTCGACCAAACCAACGACCTCATTGCCCGCTGTTTGTGGCAATTTGTAAGGCACAATCATTTTAACCTCGCCACGAGAAATCATGTTGTCTAGAGGATTGACACCTGCCGCTGTCACTTTGACAAGGACCTGGTCTGGTTTGATGTTCGGTTTAGCAATGTCAGTTAGGTTGAGTGCGATATTGTTTTTGTTATAAGTTGTGTGTTGTGCTGCTTTCATGGTTTACTCCTTTTATTCGTAGACTTGTATCTAATACAAGTCTAAGTTGTACTAAATAGAAACTGACTTGTGAAAGTCAGTTGGATTTTTTTGCCTTTTGATACAAGTTGGCAATAACCTGGGCCAAGCTTTCTTGGGATAATCTATCCTGCAAATCCTGCTCAATGGTCGCAAAGATTGGCTGGACAGCTCCTGCAATGTGCCGACCAACTGGGCAGGATTGATTGGCGTGTTGGTGCTGCTGAAAGAGCTGGATATGCGTGACTTCCTGGGTGGCATAGTAGATGTCCAGGAGGCTGATGTCCGCCGGATCCTTGCTCAACTCATAGCCAGCCTTGCCCTGCTGGGACTGTATGATGCCTGCATTCTTCAAGAGAGCGATGACCTTGCGGATATAACTGGCATTGGTACCGACACTGGTTGCCAAGGCCTGCGACGTCATGACATCACTGCTCTCGCTAATCATGGTCAAGATATGCAAAGCTACTGAAAATTTGGTATCCATGGAAATCCTCCTTTTGAACTTGTATCAACCACAAGAACAAGTTTAGCAAAAAGAAATCCACTTGGCAAGGATTTTGTTTTCAAAAAAATCACAACCTACAGGCAGTGACTAATTTTTCCGTATCTGATCTTCTTGATAGGCCGCACGGGCTCCGCCGATCAGCTTGGGACGGCTGGCAAGGGCGGTGACATGGGCCTGGCCGATCTCACGCAAGCTCGGTCTAATCGGCACTTGGACGTGCTTGATGTGCATACCAATCGCCGTATCGCCGATGTCCACACCAGCCTGAGCGGTGATAAATTCCACTTCGACTGGATCCTTCATATACTTGAAGGCTGCCAACTGTCCAGAGCCACCTGCATGAAGGGTGGGGAGGACATTAACAATTTCCAAATCTTTCTGGATAGCCAATTCCCGCTCCACTACCAAGGCACGATTGAGGTGTTCACAGCCTTGGACAGCTAGGTAAATGCCCTTGGGAGTCAAAATTTCCAGAATGGTTTCGACAACGGCTTCTCCAACTTCCAGACTGGAATTTTTGCCAATATGCCCACCAATGACCTCACTAGAAGACAAACCTAGCACAAAAATCTGACCCTTTTGAAGATTGCTGAGTTCTAAAATCTCTTCGACAACTTGCTTAGTTTGGTCTTTAATTTCCTTTAATGACATGATTTACTGCACCAATTCTTTCTATTGCCTGAGCCAAGATATAACCTAGTACCAAACCAACTGTGTTTTGCAGGGTATTGCTCATCAGACTTGTAACAGCGTCAGCTACATTATACATGAAACTAGATGCCACAAAATAGCCACCAATCATGGAAAGACTGGCAAGAGCAACTCCAATCAAACGTTTCTTACCCGTCCATCCTGCAAAATAACCCTGAGCACCGTGGAAAAGCAAGCTAAAGAAAGCCCACTGGGGATAGCCCAACAAGAAATCAATCAGAAGCCCTGACAGTCCGCCGACAATGGCTCCTTCTTTCTTGCCCAGGTAAAAGGCTGTAAAGAAAACACCAACATCTAACAACGTGACAAAGCCCGTCGGTGTCGGTACGTGGACAAAAGCCAGAGCCAAGGTCAAAGCCGTTAGAATGGCCAGCAATACAAGTTCTTGCGTCTTTTTATTTCTCATACTGAATCACCCCATATTGATCTGATTTTAAGATAGCTGCATGGACAAAGTCCTTGGATAATTTGACTGCCTCCAAAGAGTTCTGACCTAGCAAGAGCTGACTGGCAATACTGGACGCAAAGGTACAGCCTGCTCCCACATTGTTCTCTGAAAGCAGGGGCGACTTAAGCACCACCACTTCCTTCCCGTCATAGTAAACATCGACAGCCTGTGAACCTCCCAAGCGATTGCCCCCCTTGATGACCACCGACTTGGCACCCAAGTCATAAAGCGCCACCGCCGCCTGCTCCATCTCTTCCACCGTTTGGATGTCTTTTTGGAGCAATAGCTGAGCTTCTGCCAGATTTGGCGTGAGGATGCTGACATAGGGAAGGAATTTCAAGAGTTCATCCCTCAGCTGGCTGACCTCGGTATCATGCGTTTCCTTGCAGACCAAGACCGGATCCAAGACCACCGGAATATCCTGATGGGCCTTGATAAACTCCAAAGCCTGCTCTGCTATTTCCACCGTCGGAAGCAAGCCAATCTTGATAGCTGAAAAGGGCACATCCTTCAAACTAGCCAGCTGCTGGGCAAACACCGCCGCATCTGTCGGAATGACCTCGAAACCTTTTTCCGTCATAGCTGTCAAGCAGGTCACCGCCACAAAGCCATGCAGGCCATGGACAGTGTAGGTAGTCAGATCTGCATGGAGACCGCCACCGCTGAAAATATCATTGCCCGAAAGTGCCAAAATATACTTAGTCTTCATAAATAATCTCCTTTAGATAGAGGCCATTTCCCGCCGCAGTCGGACCTGCCAAACCACGATCTTTTTCTGCCAAAATCCGCTTAATCTGCCCCACAGGCATGCGACCATTACCAATTTTCAAGAGGGTCCCGACCATATTCCGCACCTGCTTGTACAAAAAGCCGTTACCTGAAAAGGTAAAAATCAAGAACTGGCGCCGCTGGTCGTACTCCATTGTCGCCGCCGTGATGGTCCGCACCTTGTCCTCGACTGAAGTCCCCGATGCTGTAAAGCCTGTGAAATCATGAGTCCCCACTAGGTCCTGAATAGCTTCTTCTATCAAGCTCAAATCCAAATCATAGGGATAGAAGGTTGCATAGTGGCGCATCATAGGATTCTTGGGTCGGCCAATGTCCACCAGGAATTCATAGGTCTTGCTGTGCTTGGCGTAGCGGCAATGAAAATCATCCGCCACCTGCTCCACCTGGACCACATCAATGTCCTCAGGGGTTTGGGTATCTAGGGCAAAGCGGAGCTTCTCAGTATCTCGACTGCCAGCCAAGTCAAAGTGTATAACCTGACCGTAGGCATGTACTCCTGCATCTGTCCGACCTGCACCATGAACGGTCACTGGCTGGCCACTATTCAATCTTACTAACGTTTTTTCGATTTCTTCCTGAACCGTACGAGCATGGGGCTGGCGCTGAAAACCAGAAAAATCATGTCCGTCGTAGGAAATAATTGCCTTATATCTTGTCATGTTTTGATTGTAGCACAGGAAAAGTAGGTAAACAAGTCAGGAGACACCAAACTGTCCTATGACAGATTTCCTGTCTCAAAATTGACACAACCTCCCAAATACACTATAATGAAACTGAATATTGTATCTTAGAATTTTTATAAAATAGTAACGAAAGGAGGAAACTATGGAACTCCATTCTCACCTCAATGCAGAAAATCAAACTGCTTTTGAACATGTCATCCAACATCTAAAAGAAAAGGGTGTACGCATTACCGAAACTAGAAAAGCAGTCGTTGCCTACATTATCGAAAGCGATGACCATCCTAGTGCTGAGATGATTTATCAAGATCTACTACCTAACTACCCCAACATGAGCCTGGCGACTGTTTACAACAACCTCAAACTTCTATTGGAAGAAGGGTTCGTGACTGAATTGAAACGGACCAATGATAATACAACTTATTACGACTTCATGGGGCACGAGCACCTCAATGTTATTTGTGAAGTCTGTGGAAAAATCACTGATTTCATGGATGTAGAAATCCCGAGCTTGAAGAAGGAAGCTCATACCCAAACTGGTTACAAAATTACAAAAGAGGTGCTATCCATCTACGGCATTTGTCCTGATTGTCAGGGATAAAAGACGAATATCAAAGCGGCTTCCTGTCGCTTTTTTTATTTCCCTTTGAATTATCAGAACAATCTTATTTAGAATGATTCCAAAAAACTTGACTTTCTTTTTTATAATCGTTATAATTAACTTGATTAAATAATAACGATTATAAATAAGGAAACAGCAAACTATGACACTCATATCCAACCTCAAACAACACAGCCACATCATCACAACCGCTCTCTGCTTGGCGCTCATTCTAATGGGTATCCTTCTGCTTCAGACTGGACAGGGATGGGCACCCATCCTCTTCATTTCAGCCTTCGTCATCGGTGGCTACCAGTCTGCCAAGGAAGGCATTTCTGAGCTCATTTTCGATAAGCACCTATCTGTTGACCTCCTTATGATTTTGGCTGCTATCGGCTCTGGTCTCATCGGCTACTGGATGGAGGGAGCCCTGCTCATCTTTATCTTCTCCCTTTCTTCTACTCTGGAAGAGTTAGCCATGGAAAAGAGCAAAAATGCTATCGCAGCTCTGATGAATATGACACCTCCAACAGCTCGTAAAATCGAGGAACATGGTGACATCACTGTTTTAGACACCGCAGCCATTCGCATCGGCGACCTCCTACAAGTCCGCAAGGGCGACACGGTCCCACTGGATGCGACCCTCATCAGCCCACAATCCATCTTTGACGAATCCATGATTACAGGCGAGCCACTCCCTGCGGAGAAAATGGCTGGCGCGGCTGTTATCGGCGGAACCATTAACCAAGGGCCAACTGTGACCGTTCAAGTTACAGCTGAAAAAGGCGACGCCCTCTTCGATAAAATCGTCCAAATGGTTGAAAACGCCCAAGAATCCAAATCAAAAACAGCGACTTTCATTGAAAATATGGAAGATACCTATGTCAAGGTTGTCTTGGTGGTGGTTCCGCTCTTCATTCTCTTTGCTCATTTTGCTCTGGGTTGGGACTGGTTGACTGCCTTCTACCGTGGCATGATTCTCTTGACCATTGCTTCTCCATGTGCGCTTGTGGCTTCTTCTTCACCGGCGACACTTTCTGCCATCAGCCGTGCGGCACGCAAGGGCATGATTATCAAAGGAGGCGACATTGCGGATAACATCGCCAACTTAGAGGCCATCGTCTTTGACAAGACTGGTACCTTAACCATTGGCAAACCTGAAGTTGTTGGAGCAACCTATCTTGGCGATGAAAAACTTATCAAGCAGGTTGTTCAGGCAGTTGAAAAACAATCGAGTCACCCAATCGCTCAAGCTCTCATGACCTATACGGCTGACAGCTCTGCTATTGACCTCCAAAGCCTAGAAGACGTGACCGGAAAAGGCTTGGTGGCGGGCTATGAGGGCGACAGCTGGAAAATCGGTAAGGCGGGCTTTGTGGTGGATAGCTTGGTGAGTCCCTTGTCTGCTGACTTGCTGGCACAGATCGATGAAGCGGAAAGCACTGGGAAAACCCTGGTCTATGTCAGCCAAAATGATGTGCTGACGGCGATTTTCATGGTGGAAGATAGTTTGAAGCCAGAGAGCAAGCAGCTGATTGCTCAGTTGAAAGAAATGGGCGTGACGCCAATTCTCCTGACGGGCGACCAAGAAAAGACGGCTCGTTATGTGGCGAGTCAGGTCGGTATTGACCGTGTGATTGCCAACTGTCTGCCGACGGATAAGGCTGCTGTTATCCAAGAATTGCAAACCGAGTTTGCGTCTGTCGGGATGGTGGGCGACGGTATCAACGATGCTCCTGCCCTGGCCCAAGCCAACGTCAGCTACGCTATGGGAAGCGGAACGGATATCGCTATGGAGTCTGCCGACATCGTGCTCATGGAAGACCTGACACGGATTCCCTTCTCCATTCGCCTGTCGAAGAAAATGCGGAGCATCATCAAGCAAAATATCATCTTTGCCCTGTCTGTTATTGCCCTTCTTATCATTTCTAACCTCTTCCAGTCTATCAACCTACCGCTCGGCGTGGTGGGCCACGAAGGATCAACGATTTTGGTGATTTTGAATGGCTTGAGACTCTTGTATTTTAAATAGCTTCAAACCGCCAGTTGCTTGGCGGTTTTGCTTTTATTTTTTTAAAAAAACGCTTGCATTTCAGAAATTATTGTTTTATGATAATTTTGAAGATAATATTATCATAAAACAATAATAATTGGAGGTTTGCTATGAAAAAAAATCTACTCAAAACAGCAGGATTGGTTGCTGCATGTGTTCGCTTTTTCTTCTATTTTTTGATTGCCCTTTATACCTTCTTTACATTGGCAGGTTTTAGCGGGGATTCTTTTGTAACACGTTCTTGGGAATACACCTTTAACAAACCCACTGACCAGATTGGTGTTTGGCTCATTCTTTTAACAAGTGGATTGATCTTAATCGTCTTGGCGGCACTCAGTCACATTGCCTACTTGATTCAAAAGCTATGCAAGATATTTCTGGAAGAAGATTATTTCGCTTCAGCGAGTCTGGAACTGTATCAGAAACTCTTCATCAGTTTGCTCGTCCTGACTGCTGGGCAATTTTGCCTAACCAGCTTGATTGCCCTGACAAACGCTACTGGACCAACCAACTTCCTCAATCTGCGTTGGTCAGATTTCATCCTCAATGCTCTCTTTATCTTCCTGACTTATTTTGTCTGGACCTTAGTACAAAAGGGGCAACAACTTGAAACCGAGAATAGCGAGTTTATCTGATATGGAAATGATTCGCGTAAACCTAGACAAGGTCCTCAAAGACCGACAAATGACTTCCAAGGACTTGGCGGAGCAAGTCGGCATTACCGAAGCCAACCTATCCATTCTCAAGACAGGCAAGGCAAAAGGCATTCGTTTTAATACCCTGATGAGCATCTGCCGAATCCTAGACTGCCAACCAGGAGATATTTTGGAATATGTCCATGAAGACAACTAAAAAAAGAAAAAGCCTAGGGCTTTTTCTTTTTTAGTAGGTCGCCAAGCGTTTTTCCAAATGCACCTGTCCGACAGCATAAAGGGTACAGATAACCCAATAAATAAGGGCTACACAGATGTAAACGGTCATGTAGTCCGACTTGGCTCCGCCGACTATTTTGGCCTTATTGAAAATCTCTGGTACAGTAATCATGGCTGTCAGAGAGGTACTTTTGACCATGTCTAAGAGAACGTTGCTAAGTGGTGGAAGGGCAATGCGAAAGGCTTGGGGAATGATGATTTTTCGGTAAATCACATTGGTCCGCAAACCCAGGGAACGCGCCGCTTCCCATTGCCCCTTGTCAATGGCTGAAAGAGATGCACGAATAATTTCAGAAATGTAGGCACTAGACATGGAGGTAAAGGCGATGATCGAGGCTGTTATGGCGTCTAACTGCAAGCCCATAAATGGCAGACCAAAATAAATGAAGAAAAGAAGAACCATGAGGGGAATACCACGCATGAGAGAAATATGGGCCATAGCCAACCAACGCAAGGGGCCAAACTTAGACATCCGCATGAGGGCTACAAAAAATCCACAGAAAGTCCCCAAGGCAAAACCAATTAGGGATAGGGATAAAGTGTAGGGAAGCCCCTCCAAAATCTGTGGAATAGCCTCTCTTGCAATATCCGCATTAAAAACTGCCTGCCAGTTAATATCCATATCCTCTCCTCTTTCCTAAAAACCAGATAGACCTTGCCAGTCTGGGACTGACAAAGTCTATACAAGATGCATTTATCGTCATTTAGTTTTTCTTTTATTACTTCGTTAACTCACCTTGCCTGATTGAAACAGTCTGGGGGACTGTTTCAAGTCAATGCCAAGAAACAAGAAAGCATTGAGATATGCCTGCGGCAGTTGATGCGAACTTTGTTCGCTTTATTTGCAACCTCCAACTATCTCCCAGATAGTTGGAGCGAGTACTAAAAGTAAACTAAAAGACTATAATTTGTTACTAATTCTTATTCAACTTCGATAACTGGCAACTCATCTGCATTCTCAACAGGGATTGTCAAATCTTGTCCTGCATAGTATTTCTCAGAAATTGCCTTCAAAGTTCCGTCAGCTTTCATCGCTTCAAGAGCTTCGTCAATTTTTTCTTTCAAGCTTGTGTCAGCCTTGCTCATGACAATACCTTGTTCAGTTGGATTGTATTTTGCATCACCCATCTTCACTTTGATGTCTGGGAAGTTGGCATTGGCCCATTTGATGGCCATGACTTGTGTGTAGTAGTCGTTTGGAATGAAGTCTGTACGACCTGTTGATACATCACGCAAATAGACATCGTTGGTTACGTTGTCATAGATTACTGGCTCTGCACCTTGCTTTTCAGCAATTTTCATGTACTGAGTACCTGCACCACCACCAGCTTTTTTACCAGTCCAGTCGCTCAAGTCAGCTGCTTCGATTCCTGATGAACCATCTTCACGAACGATGTAGCCGCCAACTGAATATTTGTAAGGGATAGAGAAGTTATACTTTTCCTTACGTGCTTCTGTCATGTCAAAGTTGTTAACAGAAATATCGACTTTTCCACTGTCCACAGCTGTAAAGGCTTCTGCTACACCAATTTCTTGGTATTCGATTTCCAATTTCAAACGTTTACCAATTTCATTGATCATGTCAATTTCATAACCGACCAATTCTTTAGCATCGTTGTAGTAAGAAGTTGGGAAGAGGGTACCTGGTGTAGCAACCTTCAAGACACCTGCTTCTTGTACTTTTTCCCATTGAGTCTGTTCAGCAGAAGAACTGCTAGTATTAGAACTTGAGCTAGAACATGCTGCCAAGGTCAAAGTAGAAACCAAGAGAGCTGAGGCCAAAACTTTTTTCAACATAAAACAATCTCCTTTGGAAGCCATAGCTTCCCTTTTACTTTTCCGGTGTTAACCCACCAACTTTTACAGGTTAACATTTTGAAAACGTTTTGGCAAATAATTGAACTGAAAAAATGAATTCCCTTACAAGTTGAGTAAACCTGCTGCCTCCATTTGGTCTGCCAACTGCAAGAGTAAATCCTCTCGTCCCTTGGCTGCTGTCAATTGGATGCCGATTGGTAAGCCGTCAGCCCGTACATAAGTTGGCAGAGAAATGGCTGGCTGACCACAAATATTGGCCTGCTGCGTAAAGGGAGTTAGTGCTAGGCTGTCCTCGAACATTTGCCAGATCAGGGCCTGCTGCTCTTCCATGGAATAGTTCTGAGTGTGCTTGAGGCGGTCCAGCAAATCTGCTGATAGGTCAAATTGCCCATGATTGGGCGCTACATCAGCCACTGTCGGTGTCAGAAGGAGGTCGTAATACTGGTGGAAGTCCGCCATTCTGGCACTGTAGCGGTCCCAATCCTGCAAGACTTTGGAGTAGAGTTTGGCTGGAACGGTCTGTCCACTCTGGTAAATGGCCCAGGTCATGACTTCCATGTCATCAGGTGTCATGGACCGACCCAACCCTGCCTCTATCTCTTCAAACATCTGGGCCGTCTCGATGCTGTTCATCAGGTAGAAGGATTTCATCAGGGCCACTCCATCCAGAGGATATTCTGACAACTCCACCAGCTCATGCCCTAAGTCAGACAAGTGACGACAGGCTTTTTGAACCGCTTCTACCGCTTCAGGACTGACCTTGCTCCCTACTGGAGACTTGCTATAGTAGGCGATTTTTAGGGGGCGAGACAATTTTCCAAACACCTCCTCTTCGCTCAGCTTGGCAAGGGGAAAGGGGGCTTCCAGCTGATAATCCTGGAAATGGTAGAGCAGACGCTGGGTATCGCGGACAGACTTGGTCAGGGCAAAATTGACAGATGCCCCCTGCCAGCTACGATAAGACTTAGGTCCAACTGGAATCCGACCACGACTGGTTTTGAGCCCGATCAAGCCATTGAAAGAGGCTGGGATACGAATAGACCCACCACCATCCGATGCCGCAGCAATAGAGACCATGCCTGAAGCCAGTGCTGCAGCTGCTCCACCACTTGATCCACCAGCATTGCGACTGGGGTCCAAGGGAAGATTGACAGGACCATGCAGGCTGGCATCTGAGATATTTTTGAAGCCGAATTCTGGCGTGTTGGTCCGACCGACAATGATGAAACCCAAGTCCTTCAAGCGTTGGACATAGGTATCGGTATGGCCTGCTGGTCGACCAGCAAGCAGGCGAGAACCTGCAGAAGATGGCTGCCCCTTTTCATTTTGTCCCAGATCCTTCAGCAAGAAAGGAACTCCTGCAAATGGCTTGCCCAGATAGTTTTCTTTCTCCGCTTCTTTCAAGGCTTCTTCATATTGCTTGCTGACAACCGCATTGAGGGCGGGATTGAGCTTTTCAATCCTGTCAATGGATTCTTGCACCAACTCCTTGGCAGAAACCTGTTTTTGATTGACAGCCTGAGCCATGGCTGTCGCATCTTTCCATTCCATAGATTTTCTCCTAAATTTCATATTTTTCCATAGACTGCTTGATGGTCTTTCCGAGCGCCATAAAATCAGCCATGTTGTCCGACGAAGGATAAAAGGTGGTCAGAAAAGCTCCGTTTTCAATCAAGACACGCTCAATTCGTATTTTCATATCCTCCACCGTCACATCCTGACCGACCAAGTCTGACAAATTAGCCATCGAATCCGGATCCACCTGTGGAAATCTGTCAGATACTTCTTGCGGAGCAAAACTTGCTGCATAAAAATCAGCCACCACTTGCCCTCGTTTGACTTGATTGCCTGACACACTGATATAGGCAGAAATGGCAATGGCCTCTTGGTAAATCCGCTGGCCCAATCCAGCAAACTTCCGACCAGAGATACTGAGGTCGTAGGTCCCAGGACAGTAGGAAGTTGTCACCTCACCACTGACCACCTCGAAGGGAAAATCCGAAAGCGCCTGAGCAATCAAATCCACCATAACCTGATAAGACTCCCGCAAATCGACTTTATGACCAGAAGGATTAGGCAAAATCAGAGTGACATTTAATATCCCTTCATCCGCAACGACTGCCAAACCGCCCAAACTCCGAATGATAGGACTGTAGCCTGCCTGACCAATACTGGCTAAGCCCTTGTCCAGCTGGGCAACCTGACTGTCCATCATCCCCAGAATAACCGTTTGGTCCATGGGCCAAAAATGTAAAATCCCTATATCTGACTGACGATTGACCTCGCGCAAAAAGACCTCGGTCCACACCAGCGGCCCCTGTTTCAAACCCGTCAAGCCAGACCGATCTTCGTATTTTTTTATGGCCTTATTCTCAACCCAAGATTTCATTCGTAAGCGTTCTCTTTCAAATTACTATATCTTATTTTAACACAGAGCCTGTGATGCGTCGGAGAAAATGCCCAGAGTTTTTTCTGAAAAAGAAAGGAGACTGGAGTTTCCAGTCTCATCTTAGAATTATAAATCCTCAAAGGCATCTTTTACCTTGTCAAAAAATCCTTTTTTATGGGGTTTGACATCAATGTTTCCTGCTGCCGCGAATTCTTTAAGAGCTGCTTTTTGGCGGTCATTCAAACCTGTCGGAGTGACGATATTTACTGTGACATATTGATCACCAATAGCTCCACCACGAACACTTGGGGCACCTTTTCCTTTGAGTCGGAAGGTCTTACCAGTCTGGGTACCTTCAGGAATGACCATATCCACATCACCGTGAACCGTTGGCACATGAACTGTATCTCCAAGTGCTGCTTGGACAAAGTTGAGGTTCAGTTTATAGTGAATAGTGGTCCCTTCACGTTCAAACTTGTCTGAAGGTTGGACCTGAATAACAACGTAGAGATCTCCGTAAGGACCTCCATTGAAACCAGCTTCACCTTGACCTGCCAAGCGAATACGTTGACCAGTTTCCACACCAGCTGGCACCTTAACCGTCACAGTATGGGCTTGTTTTTCATGACCAGTTCCATGACAGGTTGTACATGGGTCTTTGATTTGTTTTCCGCGACCATGACAGACATCACAGGTCATTTGACGGCGCATGGTTCCAAGTGGAGTTTGGGTGTCCACATTGATCACTCCAGAACCATGACAACGCCCACAGGTTACTGGACTTGTTCCAGGTTTGGCACCTGAACCTGTACAGGTTCGACAAGTTGCCTCACGGTTATAGGAAACTTCACGTTCCACACCAAAAATCGCTTCTTCAAACTTCAAGTTGACCGCATACTGCAAGTCATCCCCTTGACGAGGTGCATTAGGATTGCGCGTCGCACCGCCTCCACCAAAGAAGCTAGAGAAAATGTCTTCAAAGCCACCGAAACCTGCTCCGTCGAAACCACCAAAGCCACCTGCTCCTCCGCCGAAGCCACCGTTTGCTCCAGCAGGACCATACTGGTCATAGGCAGACCGTTTTTGCGGATCGCTCAAGGTCTCATAAGCCTCTTGGACCTCCTTGTATTTATCCTCCGCACCCGGATCCTTATTAATATCTGGATGGTATTTCTTTGAAAGCTTCCGATAAGCCTTCTTAATCTCGTCTGGCGAAGCATTCTTAGAAACACCTAGACGATCGTAAAATTCAGTATTGTTCATAGTTTATGATACAAAAGGCGTTAAGCGGACACAGCCAAAATAGGAGTTTTGACTCAGGACGCCACCGTCCTAGGAAAAACTATCTTTTTGGTACAGTCCGTAGCCCGTGTTCGAATTACCGAACTTGTATTCCTTTCTTTAGAGTATAGAAAGTAGCACGTGTTCAGCTACGAACACTTTCCTTTCTATGAAGATATTAAGCCGTTAAGCGACTCAAAGAAAAATAAGGAGTGAAAGTGTCCGGTGGAACACTTTCAGCCCTGTCGCACAAAAATAATAAGCGACAGGTATTCCTCAAAAAGTCTATCCCCAGACTTTTTGACTTTTTCACAGAGTCGTAGGCGTATTCAATTCTGTAAAAGTTAGAAGGCTATTTACCCAAAAACAGAGGCTGGGTTGCAACCTCTGTGATTGGAAATTTTATTAAAGAATGATTTCTATTCTCGAGAAGATGAGAATTGAGTTCGAGCTAAGAACTTCGGAAAAAATGATTTTCCAAACCCTAGATACTCAAAGAAATTCAAGACTAGGCTAGGCAACTGGACGAAGATTGAACTAGAGTTCATCGAGGAGAGTTAACAAAGCCTAGTGAAGAATTTCGAAGAGTATTACTTTTCAGTAAACTCGCCGTCTACGACATCATCGCCTGCGTTGTTAGCTGTTTGGGCACCTTCTTGGCCTGCGGCTGCTTGTTGTGCTGCTGCGGCTTGCTCGTAGAGTTTCACTGCAAGGGCTTGAGCTTTTTCGTTGAGGTTTTCAAGTTTAGCCTTCATGTCATCCAAGTTGTTAGCTTCTTGAGCTGCTTTCAACTCGTCAAGAGCTGCTTGGGCTTGGTCGCGTTCTGCGTCAAAGCCTTTGCCTTCTGTTTCTTTAAGAGTTTTCTCAGTCGCAAAGATTGCTTGGTCAACATCGTTACGAAGGTCAACTTCTTCCTTACGTTTCTTATCTGCTTCAGCGTTTGCTTCTGCATCTTTCATCATGCGGTCGATTTCTTCATCTGTCAAACCTGAGTTAGACTGGATAACGATAGTTTGCTCTTTTTGCGTACCAAGGTCTTTGGCTTTTACAGAAACGATACCGTTCTTGTCGATGTCAAATGTTACTTCGATTTGTGGGATACCACGAGGTGCTGCAGGAATATCTGTCAATTGGAAGCGACCAAGAGTCTTGTTGTCCGCTGCCATTGGACGCTCACCTTGAAGCACGTGGATGTCAACAGCTGGCTGGTTGTCCGCCGCAGTTGAGAATACCTGTGATTTAGAAGTTGGGATAGTTGTATTACGGTCGATGAGTTTTGTAAATACGCCACCCATTGTTTCAATACCAAGTGATAATGGTGTTACGTCAAGAAGGACAACGTCTTTCACATCACCAGTAATAACACCACCTTGGATAGCCGCACCCATAGCAACGACTTCATCAGGGTTTACAGATTTGTTTGGCTCTTTACCAGTTTCAGCTTTTACAGCTTCTACAACGGCTGGAATACGAGTTGAACCACCGACAAGGATGACTTCGTCGATTTCTGACAAGCTAAGTCCTGCATCTGAAAGAGCTTGACGAACAGGAACTTTTGTACGTTCTACAAGGTCGTAAGTCAATTCGTCAAATTTTGCACGTGTCAATGTCATTTCCAAGTGAAGCGGACCTGCTGCACCAGCAGTGATGAACGGCAAGCTGATTTGAGTTGACGTTACACCTGAAAGGTCTTTTTTCGCTTTTTCAGCCGCGTCTTTCAAACGTTGAAGAGCCATTTTGTCAGCTGACAAGTCGATGCCGTTTTCTTTCTTGAATTCTGCTACCATGTGGTCGATAATCTTTTGGTCAAAGTCGTCACCACCGAGCTTGTTGTCACCTGCTGTTGCAAGTACGTCAAAGACACCGTCACCAAGTTCAAGGATAGACACGTCGAATGTACCACCACCAAGGTCGAATACCAAGATTTTCTCGTCTTTGTCAGTCTTGTCCAAACCGTAAGCAAGGGCTGCTGCAGTTGGTTCGTTGACGATACGTTCTACTTCAAGACCTGCGATTTTACCAGCGTCTTTTGTTGCTTGACGTTGAGCATCGTTGAAGTAAGCAGGAACAGTGATAACGGCTTTGGTTACTTTTTCGCCAAGGTATTCTTCAGCGTAGCCTTTCAAGTATTGAAGGATCATAGCTGAGATTTCTTGTGGTGTGTATTCTTTGCCGTTTGCTGAAACTTTTTCAGAAGTTCCCATTTTTGATTTGATAGAGATAATGGTATCTGGGTTGGTTACCGCTTGGCGTTTTGCCGCGTCACCAACGATGATTTCACTATTTTTGAAAGATACAACAGACGGAGTTGTGCGGTTTCCTTCTGGGTTTGCAATGATTTTTGATTCAGTTCCTTCAAGAACTGCAACTGCTGAGTTTGTTGTACCTAAGTCAATACCGATAATTTTAGACATGTGTGTTACCTCTTTTTTATTTACTTTTTATGTTCAATTTAGCCTAGTTTAACGACATCTCGGTCAAGAATCTTTTTTAGGGGGAAATAGCAGAGCGACTACTCAGACACCACCACCATAGCAGGTCTCAGCAAGCGTTCATGCAACTTGTAGCCTTTTTGGAAGACTTGGGCAATGTGTTCTGCTGGGCAGTCGTCTGTGGCTGGAACTGTTTGAATGGCCATGTGAAGATTTGGGTCAAAGACATCTGTAGCGACTTCTTCCACCCCTTCTTCTTTGAGAGCTTGAATCAAGCTTTCCTGTACCATTTCCAGGCCTTTTTTGACATCTTCTGTCAAACCTTCAACTTGAAGGGCGCGTTCCAAGTTATCCAAGCTCGGCAAGATTTTCTTAGCCAAGTCTTGCGAACGGTAACGCTGAATGGTTTGGCGTTCCTCGTTGGCACGGCGTTGGATATTTTGCATTTCAGCGTGGGCACGGAGGTACTTATTTTCAAATTCCTCTGCACGTTCGTTTGCCAAATCCAATTCTGATTTTTCAGGAGCTTCGACAACTTCTTCTGTTGTTTCAACCTCTTCTACGATTTCTTCGTTTTTGATTTCTTCTGACAAGTTGTTCACCTCTTCATTTTCTATTATTACTTTGACAAATAATAAATTGAGTTCGGGCTAGAAACTCAGAAAAAAGATAGATTTCCTTGTGTCTGATGACACCGCGTCAATCTCCTATTTTTCAATCGTTTCCTTCACGCCCTCACATCTTAATTGACCTCATAATGATTACTACTTAAATATCTGTAGTAATCGGTTAATTTCATAAATAGGACGCGGCTGATGATGTTGATTAAACTCATCTGCCTACGGTAGTCCATGTCAACAGGACCAAGCAAACTCATCTGGGCCATGCCCCGATAGGGGATTGGAAAGCGATGATGAATGACTGTCACATCAGCTAGGGAAGGATCCCTATGTTCCGCCACAGAAATGCTGGTCTGCTGGTTTGGTGCCAAGCCCTGCCGCAACTCTGGCGCTAAGAACTGTGGGCTATCCAAGAGCTGGTAGGTGGCGAGATTGCCATAGGTCAGCGAAGCGACCTTTCCACTGATAAAGACTGATTCTTGGAAGAGGTTGGCAAAAATATAGTCCATCAGATCCAAGACATTATCCGTCGTGGTAAAGTAACGCTGCACCACCTGGGGAATCTCCGTCCGCAGCTTGTAGTGGATTGCCAAGACCGTCTGGTCAACGAAGCGTTCATCCACCAGGCGTTTGAGCACTTCCAAGTCCCTGATCAAAAAGTTCTTGGGAATGGCAAACTGGACGGTAACAGGTTTGGACTGGTCCAAGGTCAAGACTGCCAGAGCATCGTGGCTGCTGAGTTGCACGATGTCAAAGGAAGTCAACTGCTGACTGGTCGGCTCCACATCTAAGATGACCGAAGTGTAGCCTGTCAAATCCGCTAGGACTGTACTGGCCCGCTCCAAGATGTCTTCCAGCTTGAAGGCTTCAAAGTCGAAGGCCTTGACTACCTGATAAACATCTTCTTCATTGATGTGTTCCAAGTTGAGCGAGTGGTTGACAAAGTATTGAAAACCAGCCCGACTGGGCATCCGACCGCTTGATGTGTGAGCCTTTTCTAGCAAGCCCAACTGCTCTAGCTTAGCCATATCATTACGAATGGTGGCCGAACTAGAAGCAATCATCTCCTGTAAGGCCTTAGAACCAACTGGCTCATGATGGCGCGTAAACAATTCAACAATCAGATTCAAAATATCATTTTGACGTTGGGTAATCATCTCCGCTCCTTTCATGAACAGTGTTGATTGCCGTTTTTAGCACTCAAACCTATAGAGTGCTAAGCACTTATACTCCCATTATACGCCGAAAAAATGGATTGTCAAGAGAAAAAACCAAAAAATTAGCACTCTTTTACCTAGAGTGCTAAAAATCAGTCTGAGGACCTAGTTGCTCTTTATCATATGATAAAATCGAAAACCAACTAACAACAAAAGAGGAATATAAATAATAGAGATGCCCAAGACAAAACCTGGATGAGTTTCTATATTCATCCCTAACAGAACAAAATATAGTCCCAAAGAAACGAAATATCTCCTTTGAAAGATTGTTTTAACAAACTCCACCTTACTTTCCCTATCGCCATATAATTCAAGTTCACCTTTTACAGCTGCTTTCTTGAAGATTACAAAGTTTTGGCAAGCCGCCACCAATTCCCAGCCATAATCCTCATACATACGCAGATAGGCTCCCTTATCCTTGTTCTTAGATTCCTTAAAATCAACTTGATACACAACATCTTCTGGCTCACATTGTTCAAAATGATAAAAGAAACTCCAACTAATTTTAGTTAGTTTCCACCCTTTCCGATGCATTTCAGTCAGATACTGTGCCTGCTGATTGAAATCTGTGATGAAAAATACTTTACACTCTGTCTTAGTTTCCATAGCTTTCCCCCTTACTATTTCGATAGAGGCGTTCAATTCGAGCCAATTCTATATCCAGAATTTCTCGACCTGTTGCTGTTATTTGGTAAAACTTTCGCTTGTCTTCTTCTCTAACAAAGACAATCAAGCCGTCTTTCTCCATTTTCGATAGGGTGCCATACATGGTCCCAGGGCTAATCACGACCTGACCTGCCGTGACTTCCTTGGTCTTCTGGGTAATATCGTAACCATGTCGTTCCTCCTGTAAATGAAAAAGAATATAGAAGGCTGTTTCTGTCATGGGAACATAGACGCGTTTTAACTTATTGTTCATAAAATACCTTTCGCACTACGATACATCGAACTTCGATGTATAAATTACATCGCACCTCGATATATAAGTCAACAAAAAATCAGAGAAAACTCCCTGATTTTATATCTTATTCCCCTTGGGCAATCAATTCTGCTCCACGTTTGCGGTAGGATAGGTCGCCAACTGTTTCAATTAAAAGCTTGCCATTTTCGTATTTGAGGACGGTGATTGAGCCGTTATCGAGGAAGACATTGGCACCACGCTCTGGCTCCAACAGATGGGCCAGGGTTGCAATGGTCATACCGTGGCTGACCACAAGGGCATTGCCTCCACCCTGTTTTTCCAAGTCTTGGGCGATAGCCTCAAAACCTGTCAAGATACGATTGCTTAAGACCTCCCATGATTCCGCCCAGCCAGCTGTATCTGCTTCTTGGATACCTGCTGCAATTTCCGCAAAGGACATGCCTGTCGCATCAACTGTCCCTTTCAAACGAGGCAGGACACCTTGGAAAAGCTCGGCATCATACATGCCCTCGAAACTACCAAAGCACCATTCACGGATACGCTTGTCTTGGTAATATGGGATTTTTCCTAAAATTCCCAACTCACGCTGGGCGATGGTCATAGTCTGAACGGTCCGCCCTAGGTCACTGGATACAGCTAATTTAAAATCAAGGCCCGCATCCTTGAGCCCCAAACCCAATTCACGAATTCCTTCCTCACCAGACTTGGTCAGCGGTGTATCACACCAGCCCTGCACGCGCCCGATGGTATTAAACATGGTTTTCCCATGTCGAGAAATATATAATCTTACGTCTGCCATAGTGTTCTCCTTGTCTTTTCTTACTATTAATATTCTTCGAAAATCAAAAGCAAACGTTGTTGACTTGATTTGATGAACTTCAGTTCTATCTGCATCTGCGTCGCCTAGTCTGCTTTTGATTTTCATTGAGTATAAGTATAGCAAAAAACCGACTGCTTGTCGCAATCGGTTTACGTTTTTAGTTCTTAAAACTATGAATCGGTGCTGGAATTTGTCCGCCACGGTTGATAAAGTCCGCAGACGAAGCCTGATTGACCTTCATAACAGGAGCCGTTCCCAGAAGGCCACCAAATTCAATCATGTCCCCTTCTTTTCCAAGCGGAATAATACGGACCGCAGTGGTTTTCTGGTTGATAACTCCAATCGCTGCCTCATCCGCAATCATAGCCGCGATAGTTTCAGCAGGCGTTGTTTCTGGAATGGCAATCATGTCCAAACCAACTGAACAGATAGCCGTCATAGCTTCCAATTTTTCAAGGTTAAGCGAGCCATTTTGCACCGCCGCAATCATGCCCTCATCCTCAGACACAGGGATAAAGGCACCTGACAAGCCACCGACTTGGTTGCAGGCCATGACCCCACCCTTTTTGACTGCGTCATTGAGCAAAGCCAGGGCAGCAGTCGTTCCGTGCGTACCTACGGTTTCTAACCCCATTTCCTCCAAAACCCGTGCCACTGAGTCTCCAACAGCTGGCGTCGGAGCAAGGGACAGGTCCACGATACCGAACTTAACACCCAGGCGTTCGCTGGCCATATTGCCGACCAACTGACCGATACGTGTAATCTTGAAGGCCGTCTTTTTGACGGTCTCTGCCACCACATCAAAGCTCTCCCCACGCACTTTTTCAAGGGCACGCTTGACCACACCAGGACCAGACACGCCGACGTTGATGACCACATCCGCCTCGCCGACACCATGGAAGGCACCCGCCATGAAAGGATTGTCCTCAACCGCATTGGCAAAGACCACCAGCTTGGCCGCTCCCATATCAGAAGCCTCCGCCGTCTCCTTGATGATCCGCCCCATGTCCCGCACAGCAGTCATGTTGATGCCTGTCTTGGTCGAGCCGATGTTGACTGACGAGCAGACTTTTGTCGTTTGGGCCAATGCCTGCGGTATAGAGTTGATGAGGATTTCATCTCCTTTTTGGTAGCCCTTTTGAACCAGAGCTGAAAAACCTCCGATAAAATCGATACCGATCTCATGAGCCGCCTTGTCCAAGGCATGAGCCAGGGGAAGATAATCCGTGGCATCCGTCGCTGCACCAATCAAAGCAATAGGCGTTACCGATACCCGTTTGTTGACAATGGGAATGCCTAGTTCTGCCGCAATCTCATCACCGACTGCTACCAAGTTCTTGGCCTTGGTCACGATTTTAGTATAAACTTTCTCCGCAACCTTATCAATATCCGAGTCAATACAGTCCAAGAGGGAAATTCCCATGGTAATGGTCCGAATATCGAAGTGCTGCTCCTCAATCATCTCAATGGTTTCTCTAACCTGTCTAATATCCATGATTGCTCTCCTTACAAGTTGTGCATGGCATCAAAAATCGCCGCACTTTGAATGTTGATTTTCACATTCAAACTTTGACCAAAGGCATCCAATTCCGCACGAAGTTGCGTGAAATCTTGCTTCTCATCTGATGACACCACCGCCATCATGGTAAAATACTCATCCAAAACTGTCTGAGAAATATCATCAATATTCAAGCCCATTTCCGCAATCTTAGTAGCAACACCCGCAACGATTCCTGACTTGTCCTTACCGACAACTGTAACAATAGCTTTCATCTGAACACCTCTTCTAAATTTTCATTTATTTTATCATAAATATGCAGAAAAAGGTAGAAATCGTCTAGTTTCTACCTCTAACGTACGTATTTATTTTACCAATTGTGACCGACGGGCATAGGCTTTCCAGTCAATCCCACGCGCTTCGCACCAGTTTTGTACATTTGGAGCCAAGACCAAATCTTTCTGACGGAGTTCCGCAATGTTCTTAGCACCCAGCATGGTCATGATTTCTGCCATCTGCCATTGGAAGGTTTTAATAGCCTGCAGGCCGTCATCAAAACGATGCCCCTTACCATCCTTGACATACTGAAGGAAATGATTGGACATACCAACAAGGTCTGCACCGAGGGCCAATGATTTGACAATATCTAGCGGCGTTTTAATGCCACCAGATGCAATCAAGCTTGGACGGATATCTTCAGAAACAGACATGGCTTCTACCAAGGAAGTCACGGTAGACTGCCCCCAACCTTCTAAATAGGCATAATCATTGAAGGTCCGACGGGCATTTTCAATCTTGGCGAAATCTGTCCCCCCTGTACCTGACACATCAATGGTCTTGACACCGACAGAAGCCAGTTGTGCTACTGTTTCACGGCTCATCCCAAAACCAACTTCCTTGACGATGACCGGTACTTCCATCTCCCGCACCAAGGTTTCGATATTCTTCAACCACATGGTAAAATCACGGTCTCCCTCAGGCATAACAATCTCCTGGGGTGCATTGACATGGATTTGGATGGCATTGGCCTCCAACAAATCCACCGCCCGCTTGGCATTCTCGACACTGTGGTGGGCACCTAGATTGGCAAAGATAATCCCGTAAGGATTTTCACGACGCATAACGGAGAAGGTTTCCGCAACAGACGGATCCTTGATCGCCGCACTAACCGAACCTGAAGCCAGAGCAATCTTCCCAAAATGCCCCATAATTCCCAAGAGACGATTGATTTCCCGCGTCTTCTTGCTTCCACCGGTCATGGCATTGATGAAGAAAGGAAAGGCAAAGTCCAAACCAGCTACGCTGGTCGAAATATCCACTTCATCCACCTTGGTCTGAGGTAGGGAATGATGGACAAACAAGGTCTCCGTAAAGTCCTTGGCCGGTGTGGCACTATATTGCTGGTTGGCCAAGCCAACGTGTTGATCCTTGCGGTCTAAACCAAATTCTCCTAGATAAAACATAGGGTTCTCCTTATTCTCTACTTGTGATCTTTAGTTGGAGTGGTAGAATGCCGGCTTGTTGCCAAGCCTTCTCAATCGCTACTTTTTGTTCCTTACTGTCTACCAAGCAAATGCCGCAGTCACCACCGCCTGCACCAGATGACTTGGCCACCGCTCCATAAGTCTGGGCCAGGTCACAGAGTTGGCTCAGTCGAGGCGTTTCAATGACCAAGCCCATTCCTCTCTCAAAATCTTGTAAGAGCTTGCGGTTCTGAGAAATGGCCTGTCTTACTGACGCTGAGTCATTTGTCTGACAAGCTACTATCAACTGCTCTACACAGGTCTTGGAGTCGGCTAGAAACTGGCTATGAATGTGTTCTTTTTCTGCCTGACTTTTTTGGCTTTCCATCTGGGAAACCAATCGATCTGTCGAAGCCGCCGACCCTGTCCAGCCAACCAAGAGTTCTAAGCCTTCAGGCAGCTGGATAGGGCTGATGGACAAACCTTGCCAATCACTTTCTACCAGATCAAGCAGGGAGAGCTCTGCCATTTTCCCTAAAAGCCAAGAACGGTCCAGGGAATGATAGGCGATCAAGCCACCAAAACTGGAAGCCGCCAAGTCACCGAAGGAACCTGTCATACCTAGCTTGGTCTGGGCCAGGGCTGCCAGCTTGTAGGTCAGCAGGGCATCTGGTCGGTGACCGTAGTAGATTAACAGGGCCTTGACCGTCGCAACTGTCACTGCCCCTGACGAACCCAGGCCATACTTGGCACCTGAAGTCTGGTCATCCAGGTCAGATTGGACCGCTAGGCTGTAGGTTGCTTGACAGGACTGACCTTTGGCTGTCAGATAGGCTTCTGTCACCTGCATAGCTGTTTCAATCAGAGCATAGGGATGGTCCCCTTGGACATGAAGGGCACCTTCCTTACGCTCCCAGGTCAGATAGAGGTCTGCTTGCTGGCTGGAATGAAGTAGGCCTCGGTCACTTGTTTCAATGGTGACAGTCAGGTATTGGTCAAGAGCCGCAATCACTGCGGGATAACCTGCTTCGACAACTGCGTATTCCCCTGCTAGAAATAGTTTTCCAGGTATCTTTACTTGTACTTTCATGCTACAAGCCCTTCTCAAACGCTACTTGTGAGGCCTGCCACTCGTCTTCGCTGAGGACATAGGCAGCAGGACCAGGCTTGCTGGTAATGATTTTCTCCCTTGGGAAGACTTTGGTCAATTCAGCTACTAGCTCATCCATTTGACTTGCTCGACAGAGGACCTTGACATTTGGTCCGGCATCCATGGTCATGTAGGCTGATAAGCCACTTTCCTCACGAACCTGACGGACTGCCTCTTGGGCCACTAGGCTATCGGCTGACCAGTAGGTAAAGGGCGGATTGGCAGAAAGCGTTGTTGCATGCATTTTCATGCCATTGTGCTCTGTGATTTGACCAAGTTTTTCAAAATCACGGTTAGCAATAGCTGCCTTGATGTCCACTAAGTCTTGTTTGGCAGTTTCTACCCAGGCGGAATAAAATGGCGAGGTGGCAATCGTGTGGTCCATTCCCTCTCGGCTGGCAATTTTTTTCGGTCCAGTATTGACGGCTAAGACGACCATGGCAATATCCCAATCGGCATCGTCAATGGGATGAGCCATAGAATCTTCCGAACCCGTTCCCATATCCCACTCGACAAATCCACCGAATAGGCTACGTGTGCTAGAGCCAGAACCCCTACGAGCAAGGGTTGATAGGGTGGCTGGTGACAAATCTAAATCCAAGGCTGTTGCAGTTGCAAGTGCAAGTGCTGCGAAGGCTGATGCTGAGCTGGCCAAACCAGCCGCAGTCGGAACAAAATTTAGACTTTCCACTCGGGCAAATGCCCTTTCACCTATATATTCGCAAAACAAATCCAAAAATCGAGAAATTTTTAAAATTTCTTTTTCTTTTTGTAAGATTCCGTTGAGATAGAACTCATCCGCAGTTAATTCTGGGTCAAAAACGACCTTGGTATCGGTATAAAATGCGTCAAGGGTCAGGGATAAACTGGAATTCATAGGTAGGAATAATTCCTTATCGCGTTTTCCCCAGTATTTAATCAAGGCAATATTGGTATGGGCACGGGCAATGCCTGTTTGTTTAGTCATTGGTTTCTCCTAAGTACTGTATCCAGGTTTGGCGGGCACCTGCTTGGTCAAGGATGTGTGCAAGTTTTTGGGCATCCTGGGCTGTTCTTGCCAGGGCAATCATGCAGCCTCCTCGGCCACCACCAGTTAATTTGGCTCCGAGGGCTCCATTTTCTTGGGCAAGGCTGGCTAACTTATCCAGGCTGGGATCAGACACGCCTAATTTTTGCAGGAGGGCATGAGCTTGGTTCATTCTGCTGCCTAGAAGCTCTGCCTGGTCTGTGGCCAAATCTTCCTTGGCCTGTCGGGTCAAGGTGCCCAGTTCTTCTACTAGCTTGATAGCCTCTGGCTTTTTCTCCAACAAATCCGCCACGTCTGAAATGGCTTCTAAGGTATTTCCCGTCACGCCTGTATCAGCCACTACCAAGTGGGCATGGAGTTTCAGCTCCAAGGGTTCGATGGGCTGGTGCTTGATAAAAAAGACGGGGGACTTGCCGCTGGTGGTCGCCGCATCAATGCCCGATGGGTTGCCGTGGGCAATTTTTTCCGAGGACTGAACGATGTCCCAGAGTTCACTGTCGGTCAGTTCTTTTTCATAGTAGGCAAAGAGGGCGCGTGCTACTGCAACTGCCACAGCTGCACTGGAGCCCATGCCTCGCTCGGCGGGAATAGTCGAACTAATCTCAATATGAATCGCTGGGTCTGTCGGCGCACCAATGCGATAGAGCGAAAAACGAATGGCGTGCTTGAGGCTTTCCCAGATTTTTGGCATCTTGTGAACTAAGCCTTTATAGAAGTCACAAGCAACAGTCAGCGCTTCCCCTTGAGCAGTTACCTGAGCAATAATTTCAACAGCAGAAAAAGGCATAGCAATTGCTGGTTGCCCATAGACCACCGCATGCTCTCCCATCAAAATGATTTTCCCATTTGCTTTTCCTACTACCGACATACTTTTCTCCTTATACAATCACTACTATTATACCATTTTTACATAAGAATAGAACATACGAAAACAGCCGACCGCGGCCGACTGTTCTCTAGGAGATTATATGATACCTAGCTCTTTGTCGCGTGCGACTTAGAGATAGGGACACCTTTAGGTGAAAAGATGGACGAATATAACTAAGCAAACTTCCAAAATGTGCCGAAACACGAAAACAGCCGACCGCAGCCGACTGTTCTCTAGGAGATTATATGATACCTAGCTCTTTGTCGCGTGCGACTTAGAGATAGGGACACCTTTAGGTGAAAAGATGGACGAATATAAACTAAACAAACTTCCAAAATGTGCCCAAACACGAAAACAGCCGACCGCGGCCGACTGTTCTCTAGGAGATTATATGAAAAAGATATGCCAGCCGTTTGAGCTTTAGCTCTTACGGATGACGATACTGAATACTATTCAGTAAATTCGCTATTTCTAGCTTGAATATAGTATATAGCTACTAACTTAAAAGAAACTGAAAGTTTTCTTAGCCTTATCTTAAATTGATTCTTGTTTTGAATACCTATACTGAAAAAATAGCACCCCTGCTCGGAAGGCATTATCTAAAATCGTTGCAATCCAAATGGCTGACAAACCGATTTTAAAAAATGTTACAAGTAAACAAGCTATGCCAATCCGCACTAGCCACATACCGATAGTTGTGGCATAAAAGGGTAATCTAGCATTTCCTAAACCTTGCCAAAGAGCTGTCAAAATAAGAGTGCCAGCTGTAAAGGGAACTCCCAACATGGCATAAAATAATACTGTTTGACTAGCTTGTGCTGCTTGAATATCCTTAGTATAAAGGCCGATTAGGAAAGGCCCCGCAAAATAAGTCACACCAGCCACCAAAAACATAAACAGCAAAGAAAGGCCAAAGCTTGTTCGAAAAATATGTCGAACCATAGCCTTATCCTGTCTGTGTTTCGCTGTAAGGATGATTGTCGCGGTAGCAATCCCTAAAGCCGGCATATAATTAAACTGCGTCAGGGTTTCTCCAATCGCATTTCCAGCTATCGTCGCTGTTCCTAAGCTGGTAATCAAAGCTACGACTACCACATCTCCCACCCGCATCATCAACCGTTCACCAGTTGCTGGCAGGGCAAGTCTAAGCAGTTCTTTATCAAAGGACCAGGTCCATGGTTTTAAAGAAATCGGTAAGCGAGACCAAAGCAGACTACAACCAATCAATCGCGATAATACCGTTCCAATCGCAACCCCAGCTACACCTGCATGAAGCACAAAGACTGCAAATGCTGAAAATAGTGCATTTAAAATGTTAGAAAACAGGCTGATATACATAGGAAAACGTGGTTCCCCCAAGGTTCGTAAGATTGCACTCAAACTTGTCATAAGTCCCAAAAAAAGCGCTCCCCCACCAACCAATATCAAATAAAGACCTCCAGCCCGTACCACTTCTGACTCTGCTCCCAAGCTAGTAAGTACTATTGGACCTGCCAGAACTGAAAAAATCCCTAAAAGAAGACCGATAAAAACTGTAAACTTGACACTTTCACTAGCAGTTCCTCCAATGCCTTCTGAGTCCTCTTCACCCAAAGTCTGAGCCAAACGAGAAGACACCGCTGCTGCTAGGGCAATAAAAACCGCCTGATAGACGGCTAAAATATTATTAGCAAGGGAAACTCCAGACAAAGCTACGATGCCAATACTGGCTACTAGATAAGAGTCTACTACCCCCATTAACATCTGGAGAAGGTTTTCCCCCATGGCTGGAAAGGCAATGGTTAAAATTTCTTTATAGGTTTGTTTGTTCATAATCTCTATTTCAACTGTTTAATATCTACTATTTTATCACAAACAAGATTCAATAGCTCTTCATCGTGAGAAATTAACAAAACCAACTTATTCTTCATTTTTAAGTCTACTAAAGCAGAAGCAACTTGTTGCATTCGTCTCAAATCCAAGCCGCTCGTCGGTTCATCAAAAATGAAAATTTCCTTATCTGCCAGTAAGCTGGCCACTATCATCACGCGCTGTTGTTCACCACCCGATAAACTGACCGGATGCCTCTCCAACAAATCCGATAGACCAAAACGAGCTACCAAACGTTCATCGACAGCTCTATTTTTCCTTCCAAGAGTAAGTTCTCGCTTAACACTTTCAGCAAATAGTTGGAGTCGAACATCCTGCATAACAAAGGCTGTTTTTTCCAATCTCTGGCGACCAGACAAGGTTTGACCTTGCCAAGAAATCCTACTCTTCTTATCTTCCGCTAAACCGACCAGATAACGAGCAAGGCTTGTTTTTCCAGAACCATTCGCTCCAACCAAACCCACCACCTGTCCTGGTGCCAAGCAAAGTTTTTCAATCTCGTAGAGAGTATTCTCTTTCTGACTTACCGATAAATTTTCAACAAGTAAACCCTCTTTATCATTAACAAACTGGTCCGCCAGCTCCGCTATTGCCCGCCCATAAGGCTCCGAGTCATAACAACGCAGTCCCATATCCTGACGGCATTCTTCTGTCCGGCTTAAAAACTCATCTGCTAGATAATCCGTCACCACTTGCCCATCTTGAAAATATAAATAGCGATCTGCCAACTGGCTGAGATAAGACAGTCTATGCTCGGCAATAATAATGGTCTTTCCTTGGCTTTTTAAAGTTTTCAAGATGTCCTGTACAATCGCAATCCCTTCCTGATCTAGGTTGGCAGTCGGCTCATCTAAAACCAAGACATCTGTCCCTTGCATGGCTGCAACAGCCAAGGCTAGACGTTGTTGCTGACCACCTGATAGACTGGAAATCGTTCGCTGGCTAAGAGAAGCCAAACCAAATAATTCCATAACCCAAGCCAGGCGATTCTCGATTTCTTCTCTTGATAAACCCTGATTTTCACAAGGGAAAACC
Organism: Streptococcus sp. 2022WUSS135; assembly: GCF_044427045.1. Taxonomy (NCBI): domain Bacteria; kingdom Bacillati; phylum Bacillota; class Bacilli; order Lactobacillales; family Streptococcaceae; genus Streptococcus; species Streptococcus sp. 2022WUSS135. The sequence goes on along the minus strand of NZ_JAOTGL010000011.1, from coordinate 23,264 downwards.
AATTCCTGCAAGACCTGACTATGAAAAAATTGAGTAGACGGATGCTGAAAGACTGAAGCAATGTGCCGAGATGTTTCTTCCAGACTAGATTTTTGTAAATCCAAGTCCCCTAAGAAAATTTGTCCCGAAAGCTGAGCAGGATAATATTCTGGCGTCAAACCATTCAGTACCTTGAGAAAACTAGACTTCCCAGAGCCACTCTGCCCACATAAAACAACACACTGGCCTTCTGGAATGGTCAAATCCTCTATCTGCAAGGCTGGTTTATCTGCCCCTGAATAAGTTAATGCTACATTTTTTACCGTCACAGCCGGACGAGAATCAGAAAAACGAGACAACATAAGCAAAGACTCCAATCTAGCACGGTCCAAGACGACCGAATATATGCAGGTGATTTTGTAGATACAGCCAAACCTTTTGTCAGACTGGCTACTGTCAATTCCTGAGCTGTTCGCAAGAGAGACATCATCAAGGGAACCAAGAAAAACTCCATGTACTGGAGTGGCTTACAAACCACATCTCTCTTCCGTAAAAAAATTCCTCTAACCTTCAAAGAGGCACAAATCGTACGAGCATCCTGTTTAATGGCAGGCAGGAAACGAAACATTACTCCCAACGTCAAAAGAAATACCTCTGACAGGTGCCATTTCCGCAAGCCATGAATGAGTTCGTAACCACTTGTCGTCATCAGCAATAGATGTCCTGCCAAAAGCGGAGGCCATGTATAGGTCAATACAAGCAACAAATGCGTCAGCCATGCTGGAAAAAATATAATATAGGATAACAGACAAAACATAGCATAGGCTATCGGACTCATTATAGCCATTTTCCGCTTTCTAGAAAACCAGAAAAGCAGGCTAAGGCCTAAGACCAACACTGCATTTTCTAATATTGTGAGACGCATCCCATAGGTAAAACTAGTGAAGATGACGAGAATAATTTTTGTACGAGCATCTAATTTCATGAAAGATAACCTGATTGTTTAAAATAGCGCTGAAGCATATATTGACCAAACAGACCACTGATAAGAGCTGTTAAGATAATGGTCGTTGACAACCAGAGTACATTCCCTGGAGTGAAATCAAGCATGACACGAGCGATGTATTCTGCTGATTTTCCATGTGCCAAAAGATTGGCCTCATAGGCATCACGCATGAACCACATAAGAATAATAGGTCCCAGGTTTCCAAAAGAGAAAATGATATAGCTAAGAAGATTGGTCCATTTTTGTTTATAGTGACCTGACTTCGCTACCATTTCTGCCAAAAAACCAAAGGTCAAACTAGGGAGAAAGGCCGCTGTCGTATAGCCTGATAGGAAAAAGAAACAGGCCATTACTGCTCCAACTAGACTAATTGAACCAAATTTACCAACCTTGGCTACCAATAACATATAAACAGGTCCTGCCAAAAGGGCTGCTCCAGCAGGTGCATACATCATATTACCCGAACGATCAAAAACCAAGCTCAACAAGGTTCCTAGACCAACACAAACAAAGTAGAGGGCAGCAAAAGCCCCTGTTACCATCAGATCTTTTACTTGTAATTTCTTCATTTATTTTTCCTTTACTAATTGTCCGTCTTCCAAGCGGAAAATGGTATCTGCACAAGCCATGGTTGAGCTTCTATGGGAAATCAAGAAGACCATGCCCTGACAGTGTGCCTTGACCAGCTGGATAAAACGGGCTTCATTGAGCGAATCCAAGTTGCTGGTCGGCTCATCAAAGATATAGCAGTCTGCATTTTTGAGCAAGGCTCGCATGAGTTCCAAGCGTTGTCCTTCTCCTGCTGAAAAGTCACTGGCTTCCACAATCGTATCCAAGCCCTGCGGTGCTGCCAAAATCCGTTCTTTCATGTGGCATTTTTCTGCCAAGTCCATGATGGTTTCGTCTGACACATCCGTCCGCCCCAAGAGGAGATTGTCCCGAATGGTCTGGCGGAAGATTTGTGGTACCTGAGGTACATATGCAAAGGAGCCCTGCAAATGAGCCTTGTCTACCTTCCGACTATCCAAGCCAGACAGGTTGATTTGACCTTGCTGCCAGTCATACCACCGCATGATCAATTTCATCAAGGTGGATTTTCCTGCACCAGACTCACCGACCAGACCAACGATGCCACCCTGTTCAAACTGGACAGACAGATTGCGATAGAGCCCTGTTTCTCGGTCATCATAATCGAAGTCAACTTGCTCAATAGCAATATCTTTTACGCTGACCTCAACCAAGTCACCTGTTCGCTCTGCTTCTTTTTCATCCAAAAGAGCATAGATGTTCCGACCAGCATTCATAGCCCGCTTGAAACCAAGAGGCAGACGGCTGAGCTCCAAGAAGGGAGCAAAGGAACTGGTAAAGGAAACCAGGAGGGCTACTCCAGTCGCCAGGTCCAAGCTCTGACTGCCAACCAAGTCGAAGGTCAGCCAGGTAAAGCCCATGATAGACAGACCTACCACTAAGAATGACACAGCATATTGCATAAAGTTGGTCTGGGCAACCTTTCGCTCCTGACCGTTGACCTCCTGACTTTTGTTCGTCAGAGTGGCAAAACGAGCATCTGTCTGCTGGAATTGCATCAGATCCTTCATGCTCTTAAGGCTTTCAATAAAGTAGGACACATAGCCCTTGCGACTAGCATTTTGCTCCTTGAGCAAGGGTTGTAACTGCTGGGCAAACCGATTGGGAATGGCAATCGCTAGAAGGGCGTAGGTCACCAGAGCCAAGAGAGCCAAGCCCCAGCTGGACAGACCAAAATAGACCGTCAAGCCAAGAGCCACCAAAATCCCTGTACAAATCGGAGCAATGGTATGGGCAAAGAAAACCTCCAAGGCCTCAATGTCCTCCCCAATCATCTTGAGCAGGCTACCACTGTCCTGCCGGTCCAATTTCCCAGGAGCCAGGGCCCGCAATTTCGCAAAAATCAGACGGCGGTAGGCAGCCAGGGTATGAAAGGCCACATAGTGACCGAAGTAGTGCTCGCCATAGCGGAAGGCCCCACGCAGAAGAGCTAGAATGACTAAAGCTCCCAAGGTCCATAGCGGAGCAGGATTGCCAGCAAGGGCATCAAAAGCCAGATAGACCAGGGTTACTGGAATAGCAATGGTTACCACCTGTCCCAAGACCGCAAAGCAAACCGCCACCGTAATCCGTGGCAAGAGGTGTTTCATCGAGCCCAAGAGTCTCGGAATCAGCACCCGTGTCGGCATTTCTTTCTTATCCATAAACGGCTTCCTCCAATTCTCTTTGTTGGTCGACCAGCTGACGATAGGCCGAGCTAGTCTGATAAAGTGTAGCATGGTTGCCTGTCACAGCCCCCTCCGCAGACAAGAAGAGAATATCATCTGCCTGCTCCACTTGCTTCATCTTATGGGTAATAATAATGACAATGGCATCCTTGGCCACCAAGTTAATCAAATCGTAAATCAAGCCTTCATTGTCCTGATCGACGCTAGAAGTCACCTCGTCAAAGATATAGAGCGAGCGTTTGGCCAAAACCGCACGGGCACAGATGACCTGCTGGCGTTGACCCGGTGACAAGAAAGCACCGTCATCGCCCACAATCGTATCCAAACCGTCCGGCAGATTCTTGACAAACTGCAAGACCCCATGCTGATCTGCCCAAGCCAAGATGTCCTCCTTGGTCCAATCACCAGCCATACGTAAATTCTCATAAATCGACTGATTGAGCAAGGTTGACCGGCCCGACACATAGAGGACCTGCTCATTCAGAGATACCTGACTGACACCTGAAATCTCCTGCTCACCCAAGTAAATCGCTCCCTTATCTGCCTGCAAGCGTCGCAAGAGCAACTGGGCCAAGGTCGTTTTCCCCTGCCCTGACTCACCTGCCAAGGCATAGACCTTACCAGCTGTCATGGTCATGGAAATATCTTTCAAGACTGGCTTTTCTCCGTAGGCAAAGGCCATATTTTCCAGTTTCAGACTGTCAAAAGCAGGCACATGGGCAGCATCGATTTCCTGCTCCGCTGTCATGCTGTCCAGGAAACCAAAAATGCGATCCGCCATCTTGGTATTCATCATGACCAAGTGCATACCGTAGCCCTGCTCCCGTATGGGTGCAAAAAACTCCGTCGCAATGAGGACAAAGAAAAGCATACTAAAGAGGGAGAGATTGCCTGCCGCTAGGCTATTGACCGCCACAAAACCAGACAGACCAATCCCCAGATACATGACCGCATCCATATAGCCCACCGCTTGCAGCTGGAAACTGAGCAACTCCATGGTCGCATCGCGGAAGTCCTCCGCCTGCTCATTGAAGGTCTTTTCATAAGCCGCGTCCGCCTGATAGGAATAAAGGGTGTTGAGCCCCTTGAGGTCGTCCAGGAAAAGATTGCCCACATCCATGTAGGAGCCCCAGTAGCGATTCATGATCCGCTTGGACCGCTTCTGCATAGCGATGATGGAAATGGGAATCAGAGGCAGGGCCAAGATGAAGATGACCGCACCCAGCGGGAAAATCAGAAAGACCAGAAAGAGAACAGTCGCACAGTTGAACTGGGTCCGCAAGGAAGAAGCCATGTAGTAGGAATAGTAGGTATCCAGGCTGTCAATCCCTTGCGAAGCGATGTTAAAGACATCCGCCGCTGTCGCTTTTGACTCAAACTGACCGTTCTTGGCCAAGAGAGCCTCAAAGAAGGACTGCTTGAGCGAATCCCGAGCAAACTGGGAGCCCAAGCCCTGCAAACGCTTGGCAATCAAGGCCACACCATAACCAAAGGCATTGAGCCCCAGCAAGATGAGGACAAACTGTACTAAATCAACCTGCCCACCCTCATAGTAGGTCACAAAGCCCTTAGCAATCAGATAGAAGGAAATAATCCGCATCAAAAATTGTACCCAGGATAGAAAGGCTGCCAAATAGACCAGCTTCATCTTGGGCTTGATGCGTTCTTTGAGCCGCTTCAAGAGGGCTTTTTTCTTTTCTCTGGAGATTTTCCCCTGTTCTTGTGCCATACGCCACCTCATCTACAAGTATTCCTATATAGTATATCATTCTTTGAATTATCTGTAAATTTTAATTTAAATTACAAAAAGAAAACAAACTGCTCAAAATAAGCAGTTTGTCATAATTCATTTTTTATTAAACACCCAAGTAACGCTCTACTTCAGCCTGCATATCTGCAGCTGCAACAACGGTATTGTGGCGAACAGGTGCTGTTTCCAATCCATCCACAGCTGGTGGCAGGGCTACACCTGAAATCTCATGCAGTTTTGCAAGGGCTTCGAAGTCAGTCAAGCCTGACTGGTCTGTCACAGCCTCAACCGCAACTACTGGGAACTTGTAAGGACTTGCTGTAGAAGCAATCACTGTCGGAGTCTGGTCCCCTGTTTGCTCCACATACTGTTTATAGACAGCTGAGGCAACAGCCGTATGTGGATCTTCAATGTAGTCTGACTCCTCATAGACACGCTTGATTTCCGCAGCGGTTTCTTCTTCTGTCGCAAAGGCGGCAGCAAAGAGAGATAAGATGTCCGCGTCAGCTCCTTGAATGTCATACTGACCAGCTGTGTTCAAAGCTTCCATCAGCTCAGCTGTTTTTGCAGCGTCATTTCCAAAGAGGTGGAAAATCAAGCGCTCCAAGTTAGAGGATACCAAGATATCCATGGACGGACTGGTAGTCACGCGGAAGGTGCGGTTCTTGTCGTAAACGCCAGTCGAGAAGAAGTCAGTCAAGACATTGTTGTCATTGGACGCACAGATGAGCTTGCCAACTGGCAGACCGATTTGCTTAGCGTAGTAAGCCGCCAAGATGTTACCGAAGTTGCCTGTCGGAACGGTGAAGTTGACCTTGTCACCCGCCGCAATCTCGCCAGTCTTGACTAGCTGAGCGTAGGCATAGACATAGTAAACAATCTGGGGCACCAAGCGGCCGATGTTCATGGAGTTGGCAGATGAAAACTGGAGTTTCTTGGCCGCCAACTTGGCACGAAGGGCCTCATCATTGAACATGTGCTTGACGTTGGTTTGGGCATCGTCAAAGTTTCCATCAATAGCCACCACGTGAGTATTAGCCCCTGTCTGCGTGGTCATCTGCAATTCTTGGACCTTAGACACCCCGCCACGTGGGTAGAAAACAATGATTTGCGTGCCAGGAACGTCTGCAAAACCAGCCATGGCTGCCTTACCTGTATCACCTGAAGTCGCGGTCAAGATGACAATCTCATTTTCCAAACCGTGCTTTTTAGCCGCCGTCGTCATCAAGTAAGGGAGGATGGACAGAGCCATGTCCTTGAAGGCAATGGTTGAGCCTCGGAAGAGCTCCAAGTTGTACTGACCTTTTAGCTTGACAACTGGGGCAATAACTGACGTGTCAAACTTGCTGTCGTAGGCATTGTTGATACAGTAATCCAGCTCGTCTGCCGTGAAATCGTCCAAGAAAGCCGATAAAATCAACTTGGCAACTTCTTGATAAGAAGCGTCTTTGAGAACAGAAAAATCCAAGTCAACTGTTGGAATAGAAATCGGTGTAAACAAACCACCGTCGGTCGCCAAGCCTTGTAAAATCGCCTGACTAGCCGATACAGTATTTTTAGCATCGCGTGTTGATTGATATACTAATGTCATGGTATCCCTCATAAAAAATCTATTTTTTCTATTCTACCACAAATTGACAGAAAATTGTGAAAGATAGATAGAAAAGTCTCTTTTTCTCGGCTAAACCCTAACTTTCCAACCACTTTCGCTTTTTCAGTATCTCCACCATTATTTCTAAGCAAACAATCCCCTATTTTTCATTAGGGGATTGTCTTACGATATTTGGAGGCAATTTACCTATAAATCATACTCCGTTCAACTGAGCAAAGCTCAGTATACTCTACGAACTAGGACTTGATGCCGAAACGATTCTAGTCCTAAGCCTTTCTAGGCAGATTGACGAAGGCGAAGGCGAAGCTAAACCATCAAGGAATGATTTTCTAAACGAGACAAGGCAAAGCGACGTAGGCATAACTAAAGTTAGGCAAGGAGCTTTATCGATGTATCGTGACGAAAATCCTTACTTGATGCGACCTGGACGTTCTTTGTAACCGTAGTAGGCGTCTTCGATGATTTCTTGCATGTGGTCAACCATTGCTAGACGTGGGTTAGCTGGTGTACATTGGTCTTCGTAGGCAAGAAGAGCCAATTCGCGAGAGTGTTCTTTAAGTTCTTTCTCGTCGATACCTTGTGCTTTCAAGTTCATTTGGATACCGATGCGTTCACCGAGGTCGTAAACTGCTTGTGCGTATGCAGCAACAGCTTCTTCTGGTGTTGAACATGGCAAGCCTAGAAGACGAGCGATGTCTTGGTATTTTTCATCTGCTTTATAGTAGTTGTACTTAGGCCATGTAGCTGTCTTAGCTGGACGAGTACCGTTGTAGCGGATAACATATGGAAGCAAGATAGCGTTTGTACGACCGTGAACAGTATGGAAACGTCCACCAATCTTATGAGCCATTGAGTGAGAAATACCTAGGAATGCGTTGGCGAAGGCCATACCTGCCATAGTTGATGCGTTGTGCATTTTCTCACGTGATACAAAGTCAGCATTCTTCACTGAGCTTTCAAGGTTTTCAAATACTAGTTTGATAGCTTGAAGTGCTAAACCATCTGTAAAGTCGTTTGCTACTGTTGAAACGTATGCTTCTGTAGCGTGAGTCAATACGTCCATACCAGTATCTGCTGTAACGTGTGCAGGTACTGTCAATACGAGTGCTGGGTCAACGATTGCCACAGTTGGTGTCAATGAGTAGTCAGCGATTGGGTATTTACGGTTGTTTGCTTTATCAGAGATTACGGCAAACGGTGTTACTTCTGAACCTGTACCTGATGTAGTTGGAATCGCAATAAACTTAGATTTCTTACCAAGTTCTGGGAACTTGAAGGCACGTTTACGGATATCCATGAATTTTTGAACTAGGTCATGGAAATCAACTGTTGGTTGTTCGTAGAAGAGCCACATAACTTTGGCAGCATCCATTGGTGAACCACCACCGAGTGCGATGATTGTATCTGGTTTGAAGGTACGCATCAATTCTGTACCTTTATAAACTGTTGTGATGTCTGGATCTGGCTCAACGTCTGAGAAGATTTGGTAAACAACTTTATTACGACGAAGGTCCAATTGTTCGATGATACGATCTAGGAATCCAAGTTCTACCATAGCACGGTCTGTAACGATCATGACACGTTCAACGTCACGACATTTTTGGAGATATTGGATAGAATCACGTTCGAAGTATGTTTTAGAAGGAACTTTAAACCATTGCATATTATTTCTACGTCTTCCTACTTTCTTGATGTTGAGCAAGTTCATAGCACTTACGTTATCACTGATTGAGTTGCGTCCGTAAGAACCACAACCAAGTGTCAATGATGGCAAGAATGCGTTGTAAACATCACCGATACCACCGAAAGTAGATGGAGAGTTCCAAATAACACGGATAGCACGTACGATTGTACCAAACTCTTTCGCCAATTCTGCGTCTTCCGTATGAATAGCTGCAGAGTGACCGAGACCGTGGAATTCAACCATTTGGCGAGCTGCTTCAAGACCTTCTGCACGACCATCAACTTTCAAGACGGCAATAACAGGTGACAATTTCTCACGAGTCAATGGCTCTTTTTCACCGATTTCAGCAACCTCAGCTGCCAAGATATTTGTACCTTCTGGTACTGAGAAGCCAGCCTGCTCAGCAATCCATGCAGCTGGGCGACCAACGATGTCTGCGTTCAATTTGCCTTCTGCACAGTTTTTGCTGTTAGCTTTCACACCGAAGCAGTATTCTTCAAGAAGAGCTTTTTCTTTCTTATTAACGAAGTAAGTTTTGTAAGACTTGAATTCTGCTACAAACTCATCGTAAACTTCTTTATCAATGATAACTGCTTGTTCTGACGCACAGACCATACCGTTATCAAATGACTTAGACATCACGATGTCATGTGCTGCCTGACGGATGTTTGCTGATTTTTCAACATAGGCTGGAACGTTACCTGCACCTACACCGAGGGCAGGTTTACCACAAGAGTAAGCTGCACGCACCATTGCGTTACCACCAGTTGCAAGGATTGTTGCAATACCATCATGTTTCATCAACTCAGACGTTGCTTCCATAGATGGTTTTGTTACCCACTGGATACAGTTTTCAGGGGCACCAGCTGCCACAGCTGCTTCATAGACAACACGAGCTGCATGAGCAGAAGATTCTTGTGCAGATGGGTGGAAGGCAAAGACAATTGGATTACGTGTCTTCAAGGCAATCAATGATTTAAAGATTGCTGTAGAAGTTGGGTTTGTTGTTGGTGTGATACCACAAACAACACCGACCGGCTCAGCAATCAAAGTCAAACCTGTCACTTCATCTTCTTCGATAACACCAACAGTTTTCGTGTGGCGCATGTTATTGACAACGTGCTCACAGGCAAACAAGTTCTTAGTAGCCTTGTCTTCGAATACACCACGCTTGGTTTCTTCAAAGGCGTGCATTGCCAATTCACCGTGTTTATCAAGGGCTGCAACCGAAGCTTTCGCTACAATATAGTCTACTTCTTCTTGACCAAGTTTACGGAACTCATCAAGAGCAACCAAACCTTTTTGAACAAGCTCATCGACGTGCTTGCGCGCTTCTACCAACTTTTCTTCTGGTGATACTACTTTTTTATCAGCCATTGTGTTCCTCCAAATATACTCGCTAACTATTTGTTAACTTTTTCACAATGTTATTCTACTATTTTTTATTTTATTTGTAAAGAGAAATTGTTAATTTTTTCACATTTTTTCTGTTTTGCTATAGAAAGCGTTTACTTTTTCTTGTTTTCAGAAAACATTCAGGTTTGTTTCTGCTTTGTTTGGTCAAAAAATACATAAAGTAAGACAAATCTTTATCATTTATTCTTTCTCTAACATTTCCGATACTAGTTTATCAAGAAAACGCTTCCAAGTAAATAGATTTTTTTGAAAATATTGTAGTAATTACGTGATAATTTTCAATTTCATGTTCATTTGTCCCTTCTTTTCTACTCTTGCATTTTTGTCTGCATTGTGATATTCTTAACAATATAAAACAACTATATTAACACATCCAAAAATGTACATAAAATATTAAAACAGGAGGTCTGCTTATGAAAGCAGTCGTTGTAAATCCAGAATCTACTGGTGTTGTCGTTGTCGATAAGGAACTTCGTCCACTCGAAGCTGGTGAGGCTTTGGTCCAAATTGAGTACTGTGGTGTTTGTCACACTGACCTCCACGTTGCCAATGGTGATTTTGGTAAGGTTCCTGGTCGCGTTCTTGGTCACGAAGGAATCGGTATTGTTACAGAAATCGCACCTGGTGTTACCAGTCTAAAAGTTGGTGACCGTGTCAGCGTTGCTTGGTTCTTCCAAGGCTGTGGTATATGTGAATATTGTACAACCGGTCGCGAAACTCTCTGCCGTACCGTAAAAAATGCCGGCTACTCTGTTGACGGTGGTATGGCTGAGCAATGTATTGTAACAGCGGACTATGCAGTAAAAGTTCCAGAAGGTCTTGATCCAGCTCAAGCAAGTTCGATCACTTGTGCTGGCGTTACTTGCTACAAAGCGATTAAAGAAGCTCACTTGGAACCAGGTCAATGGATTGCTATCTATGGTGCTGGTGGACTCGGAAACCTTGCTGTACAATACGCTAAAAAAGTCTTCAACGCTCATGTTATCGCCGTAGACATCAATAATGATAAATTGGAACTCGCCAAAGAAGTTGGTGCAGATGTGACGATCAACGGACTTGAAGTAGAAGATGTTCCTGGATATATTAAAGAAATTACTGGTGGCGGTGTACACTCTACTGTTGTAACAGCTGTTTCCAAAGTAGCCTTCAACCAAGCTATTGACAGTGTTCGTGCTGGTGGATATGTAGTAGCTGTAGGACTTCCATCTGAATACATGGACCTCAGTATTGTGAAGACTGTACTAGACGGTATCAAGGTAGTCGGCTCACTAGTTGGTACTCGTAAAGATTTAGAAGAGGCCTTCCACTTCGGTGCTATGGGACTAGTTGTTCCAGTCGTTCAAAAACGTCCTGTCGAAGATGCCGAAGCAGTCTTCAATGAAATGGTTGCTGGCACTATCCAAGGTCGGATGGTCTTAGACTTCTGCCACTCACACTAATTCATTCTCCACTATTTTCAAGAAGTGATTGTCCAATCGCTTCTTTTTTCATGGCTTCTAAAACTACAAAAAAGAAGCAGCCTAGACTACTGCTTCTCCAATTCTTCTAAAATACTTGCAAAATCTGTTTTGAGTGCTTCCAAGCTTGTTTCAACTTGGCTTCTTGTCTGGTTATTTTTTACCACAACCTGTCCAGATTCGATTTCACTACCACCTAGGGTAATGATGGCCTTAGCTCCAAAGACATCTGCTGACTTAAATTGGGCTTTGAGCTTGCGGTCAAGGTAGTCTCGCTCTGCACGGAAACCTTGCTTGCGGATGGCTTGAACTAGCTCCAATGCTCCGCCATTGGCCTCCCGACCTAAAACTGCGATGTAGACATCTAGCTGGGTGTCGAGAGGGAGCTCGATGCCTTGCTTTTCAAGGACTAGGATGAGGCGTTCAATCCCCATGCCAAAGCCAAAAGCTGGTGTTTCAGGTCCGTCAAAGTAGGTCACCAAACCATCATAACGACCGCCGGCACAGATGGTCAGGTCGTTGCCACCTACCTCGGTCATAAACTCGAAAATAGTATGGTTATAGTAGTCCAAACCACGCACCATGTTGGTGTCAATCACATAAGCAATGCCTAAGCTGCCCAACATAGTCTTAACCGCTTCAAAGTGAGCAGTACTTTCTTCATCCAGATAGTCCAAGATGGACGGTGCATTTTCCACTGCGACCTTGTCTTCTTTTTCCTTGGAATCCAACACACGCAAAGGATTTTCTTCTAGACGGCGCTGGCTATCCTTGGAAAGCTGGTCCTTGAGCGGCGTCAGATAGTCAATCAAGGCCTGGCGATAAGCGGCACGGCTCTCTGGATTGCCCAGACTGTTGAGGTGGAGGCGGATGTCCTTGATTCCCAACTCTTCAAAGAAGTGATAGGCCATAGCAATGGTTTCCACGTCTGTCGCTGGGTTATTGGAACCAAAGCACTCCACACCAATCTGGTGGAACTGACGGAGACGACCTGCCTGCGGACGCTCATAGCGGAACATTGGACCCATGTAATAGAACTTAGCTGGCTTTTGCACTTCTGGAGCAAAGAGCTTGTTTTCTACATAAGAACGAACAACCGGTGCCGTCCCTTCTGGACGGAGGGTGATATGACGCTCTCCCTTGTCATAGAAATCGTACATCTCCTTGGTCACAATGTCTGTCGTATCGCCAACCGAACGGCTGATCACCTCATAATGCTCGAAGATTGGTGTGCGAATCTCAGCGTAATTGTACTGCTTGAAAATGCTGCGGGTAAAGTTTTCAACATACTGCCATTTGGCAGAATCCTGCGGTAGTAAATCCTGTGTTCCCTTTGGTTTTTGTAATTTCATAATAAAGTGTATAGAGCCAACTTATATCGCTCGAAGTTGTGCTTCTTCCTTTCCAAATTAAGTCATAAGGGCTCAAACTCTACCAGTCGAGCCTTGCAATCCTCCTTATTTTACCATAAATGCTCTGCTATTTTCCAAAAAAGTGAAAAAAATCTGTCAAGTAACTTTACTTTACAAAAAACTTTTGTTATACTGTTAAAGTTGACGAAAGTCATACGCACTATTTTAGATTTAAAAAGGGCTTGACCCTGACATTTAATGGAGGAAAAAAGAAATGGCAGTACCTGCACGTCGCACTTCAAAAGCGAAGAAAAACAAACGTCGTACTCACTATAAAGTAGCAGCTCCAACTGTGAAATTTGACGAAACTACTGGAGATTACTCACGTTCTCACCGTGTATCTTTGAAAGGATACTACAAAGGACGTAAAATCGCTAAGGCTGCTTCAGCTGAATAATAGAAGGGAGATACCATGCGCGTAAATATTACACTTGAACACAAAGAATCTGGTGAGCGTTTGTACCTTACTTCAAAAAACAAACGCAACACTCCAGACCGTCTTCAATTGAAAAAATACTCACCAAAATTGCGTAAGCACGTGATTTTTACTGAAGTTAAATAAGACAACATACAGAAAGCCTATGAAATCAACGTTTCAAAGGCTTTTTTCTTTTGTTTTTGACAAAATAACTGAATTTTAACTGATTAATATTTTCTAATATCGTAGATTATATTTTTGATATAATTAATACATGTCATGAAAGGAAGTACGATATGGCAAAACCTACCAAAATTAATTGGAATGAAAAAATTCCTGAGATTTCTAAGAAAATTGAAGAAATAAAAATCACTTCTTTTTACATGTTAAGTACAGACTTATATAAAATAGATAACAACAAATTAATAAAAATTATAACTCAAAAGTTTGAAAATCATCCTGCAACCATAGCGATATTAATCAGTACAAAAGATAATGAACTTTATGAAAAAAAACATGAATTATGGAAACTTCCAGATGAGTTACTACATTTAGAAAATAAAGTAATAGAAAAAACAAATTATTATTTTGATTTGTATTTTTCAAAACTAGAAAAAAATAAGCAAAATTATCTACAAAATTCTGAATCAAATCAGTTTATTAAATTTATTTTCACTCCTTTAATAGAAGTGGATGAGAATGAAGAATTATACTTTTTCTTTATAACTCTCACTATCTTCCAAAATGGTTCAATTGTTATTGAATTATTCGAAGATTTAAGATCATCTTTCTATCTTCCAGACTTTTTTCACCCATATACTAAGATGAAAATGAAGATTTTTCCAGATTTTAATCAAAAGTCGACAACATATTCTACTAACCCCAATCAACAAATTGATGATATGCTAAGATATATAAAAAAGGAATTATCTTCCATAAATGGTGGTATACACTTAAGTGAACGTTTCTTCATTTTACACTTTATAATGAATATGGATGAAATGAATAAATTGGAATTTTTTAAAACTGATAAGCTACATACTTGGATGATTAATGCCCCTTATAATTTAAAATCCCTATCTTCTTCAACTAAATCAAAATACTATACCACTAATTTTTATGATTTTGATACCATTAGATACATAAATAAAGGAGCGATATATATAATCTGGAATACTGAAAGTACAAATGAATTCGAATCAAATTTTCTTAGTCAAGCTAGTTTCTTTTTAGCATCAGCTACTCCTTTATTTCAATTAATTACTCTAGACGAAACAATTATGGATGGCATTGAAAAATTTCAACTTTCAAATAATAAGCAATTAATAAAATTCAACGAATGGGCACACAACTTTAAAAGATCATTTCTTTATATTTATAGACTTAACCATTTTGCTATTACTGACTTATTTAATCACTTACAAACTACTTCTTATTTTAAACATAATGAGTATATGGAAAAAATCAAACAAGAAGAATTCAATTTACTCAAAGAGCGAAATCAGTATAATGACTTTTTTAGAAATAGAATTATGGAAGTCATCCTTTTTATGATAGGTTCTGTATCTATACTTCAAATTGTTGATATTTTTACTGATAGTCTGAAAATTATATGGATAAGTTTAACTGTCCTTATTATTATACTTATCTTAGTTTTTATTGTACTATTTAGAAAAAGAAAATAATATCAAAAAATATTCATCTCACAATTATCATGCAATAGTATCAGACAACTCTTTCATTGCTAATTCAATCTTATGTTTTCCTTTCTGCATTACATGAAGATAAATTTTCTCTATCTCCTTACTATCCTCAGAATGTCCTACAAATTCTCGGATAACATTCAAACTAGTATTGATAAAACAAAATATAGAACCAACTCATTCATATCATTGCAAGCGATAAATTTCAATCTTGTCTTTGTGTCTTGACCTTACAAGAAAAGCACCTCAAAAATTAGATTTCACCTCTAACTTTTGGGGTGCAGTTCAGATTTTGGAACGTTTTCTATTTACAACTGTTCTAAATTTTCTTAGTCCATGGTAAATAAGCCTTATTGGCGTTCTGAAAACCATAATATTAGTGTAAAATCATTCCTCTTCTCTTTGCCTGTGTTGTTTGAAAAGATACAAACTTGATGCAAGGGTAGCTAGAGCACCACCTAGCCATACTAGAGTGTTGCTCGTTTCACCCGTATTTGGTAAAGTCTCTTTTTGTATTCCCACCTTTGGAGCCATTGAAACTCCAATTTCCGTTTTCTTAACTTCGGATTGAAGCACTTCCAGATGGATAATATTGGGTTTATTAACCTCAGGTTGACCCTTTTCTGGTTGGATTCTGGTGGATTTCTCAACTTCTGGGTGCGCAACTTCCGGAGTTTTTGGCGTCTTAATGTCTGGAACTTTAGGTACTGGGGGCGTTACTTTTGGTAGCTCAGTTTCTGGAGACTTAGGAGCAGGAAGGCGAACTTCTGGAACATTCGGTTTTGGATGCTCAACTTTCGGTGGCTCAGTTTCAGGGTTCTTCGGTGTTGGTGGCATTACTTTTGGTGGCACAGTTTCAGGAGACTTAGGAGCAGGAAGGTGAACTTCAGGGTCCTTCGGCTTTGGTTGCTCAACTTTCGGAACCTCAGCTTCTGGGGCTTTTGGGGTCGGAAGCATGACTTTCGGAACCTCAACCTCCGGAGTTTTTGGTGGCAGAGGCGCCTCTTTGGGCGTCTTAACTTCTGGAACTTTGGGTGCTGGAGGCATTACTTTTGGTGGCACAGATTCTGGAGCCTTAGGAGCAGGAAGGTGAACTTCTGGAACCTTCGGTTTTGGCTGCTCAACTTTCGGTGGCACAGATTCTGGAACTTTTGAGGTCGGTGGAATTACTTTCGGAACCTCAACCTCCGGAGTTTTTGGTGGCAGAGGCGCCTCTTTGGGCGTCTTAACTTCTGGAACTTTGGGTGCTGGAAGTATTACTTTCGGTGGCACAGATTCCGGAGCCTTAGGAGCAGGCAGTTGAACTTCAGGGTCCTTTGGTTTTGGTTGCTCAACTTTTGGAACATCTGCCTTTGGTACATCTATATCCGGAGTCCTATCTCCCCGCGGTTCAGGAGTCCTGTCGCTTTCTGGAGATGAATCAGGTCTTGGGACAGATCCGAGAATAGCAATCCCTTCATTATTCGGCTTGGCACTTTCCGATACCTTTAATCTCAAACCAGCAGCAGAAGTAATCTCATCTCTGGAGAAAAATATTCGCTCTTTAAAATTCTTCACCACAGCTAAAACCGGGAAAGTCTGCATTTCTCGGTTTGTCACCTGTGCCGTCAGTTCATATGTCGCTTTTTCTTTAACAACGGAATCTCGCTGTACTTGTAGAAAATAGATGCTGGAACTTTCTTCCTTCCATTTTTCTAACTCTCCTCCTACACGTCCAACAGACCAACCCCACTGACTTTCAAAACTACGCTCATCATTATTAGCATTTTTTTCTTTACTGAAAAAGCGATACGGCTGGCCCCCAGAATTTGCATCACCATCGACATCCGTAGGGAACTTATCGAAAATATCCTCTTCAGACTGTTTATCAATAATTTTGGTTAATTGTAAGCCTTTTGGAAGAATAAAGTAATAGCCGCTCCCCTCGCCTTTAAAAACCCAATTTTTTCTATCAAAAGTTACTTTCCACTTAATTTCGTTATTATCTGCCGATATTTTTTCTATAGATACTGCATTCCTAATCTGTTCACCTTGATGAGTGTCAAATCTATAATAATTCGATTCTTGAATTAGTTTCTCTTCGGCTTGTTGAATATTTGAATCTGCCGTTGAAACTTCCGCCTCTGACACATTTAATGATTGAGATGGTGTATCCGGATCCGTCGCTACCTGCGCAGCACTTTCTTCTCTCGTAGAATCGCTAGAAACTATTTTTTCTTCTGGAGCTTGTTCATCACCCTCTTCTGACATAGGTAACTGGTTATCCGTAGGTGAAATTCCATCGACTGCGGTCGCAGTTTGATTTTCTGAGCTAACCGTAGCAGATTCAGTAGGTATTTCTTGAAGATTGCCTGTTTCTGCGCTTACAGATGGTACGTGACATATTAGAAAACCACCTAGTACAGCTGTGCTAAGTAATAGATTTGTCACAACTTTTTGTTTGCTCATAATGTGCTCCTTTACCCTATTTACTTCAATTTTTCACCAATAGACTAAGAACATGCATTTACAGTTTGGCACTCCCATCTAAGGCCGTTTTTTAAGCTACTCATCGTTCGTTTTTTCAAAATACAGCCAGTATTCCCTCAAAAAATTAACTTGATTAGCGAAAAACTATCTCTTACATAAAAGTCCTTTACTTGTGAGTACAGGTTCTAAAATATGGCGTTCAGATTTTTCTTCCAATCTAGTATTTTCAAAAATTGATATTATTGTTTTAGCGTTAGTATAACATCCTAAACTAAATTTTTTCTAGAGGGTATCTAATATTTATCTATTTTGTTATTTTCTAAGAATATTTAACAAAAAGACTCCAAACCAAGGCTTCTACAGCGATGATCTGGAGTCTTTTATGAACTTAGAAGAGGGAAGTTCTTATATCTTATTCAATAATGACTATTCTTCTTTTTTGTTTTTGAATAGATACAAGCCTGTGGCAAGAGTAGCTAAAGCACCACCTAGCCAGCCTATTGCGCTACTTGCTTCACCTGTATTTGGCAAAGTTGCTTTTGGCGCCTCTGTTTTTGGCATCATTGAAGCCTTAGATTCAGGCTTCATACCCTCTGTCCGTGGCATTTGAGCTTTCTCTGCTTCTTGTTTATCTGCCTTCGGTTGCTTCATATCTGGTTGTTTAGGTTCTGGCATTGGTTTGTCAGATTCTGCTTTACCAGTTTTTGGTGCTTCCGAATCTTTCTTAGGAGCTTCCATTTGTGGTTGCTCTGCCTTTGGAGCTTCGGCTTTCGGCTTTTGTTCCTTAGGCATGTCGTCTGTCTTCGGTTGCTTCATATCTGGTTGTTTAGGTTCTGGCATTGGTTTGTCAGATTCTGCTTTACCAGTTTTTGGCGCTTCCGAATCTTTCTTAGGAGCTTCCATTTGTGGTTTGTCCATTTGTGGTTGCTCTGCCTTTGGCTCTTCAGCTTTCGGTTTTTGTTCCTTAGGCATGTCGTCTGTCTTCGGTTGCTTCATATCTGGTTTCTTAGTTTCTGGCATTTGTTTATCAGATTCTACTTTATCAGATTTTGGTGCTTCCGGTTGGACATCTTCTTGTTTTGGAACTTCTGGTTTTGGAGTTTCTTTTGGTTGCTCTTCTGGTACTGATGGAGCCGGTGACGCTGGGGTGTCTTCCTTCGGCGCCTCTGGTTTCGGATCTTCCATTGGTTTTTCTTCTGGTACTGATGGAACCTCTGGCGCTGGAACTTCTTCCTTCGGTGCTTCCTCTTTTGGAGCTTCCGGTGATTCTGGTTGTTTTTCAGGAGTTGACGGAACTTCTGGTTTTGGAGTCTCTTTTGGTTGCTCCTCTGGGATTGATGGCTCTTCTGGAGCTTCTGGTTTTGGTGAAACCTCCGGAGTATCTTTTGGCACCTCTGGTTGAGGTTCTTCTGGTGTTGGGGTTTGTGGAATCTCTGGAGCTGGAACGTCTTCCTTCTTAGGATCTTCCGTTGGTGCTTCTGGTTGCTTGTCCGGAGTCGATGGCGCTTGTGGTGCTTCTGGTTTTGGCGAAGCCTCCGGAGTATCTTTTGGCGCTTCTGGTTGGACGCCGTCTTGTTTTGGTTCTTCCGGTACTTGTGGTTTTTCTTCAGGAGTCAATGGAACTTGTGGCTCTTCTGGTTGTTTTTCCGGAATTGATGGAGCGTCCTTTGGAGCTTCCGGTGCTGATGGCACTTCTGGTTTCGAATCTTCCTTTGGTTTTTCTTCTGGTACTGATGGAGTCGATGGCGCCGGAGCGTCTTCCTTCGGTGCTTCAGGAACTTTAGGCATTTCTTCTGGTTGCTTATCCGGAGTTTCTGGAACGTCCTGTTTTGGTGCGTCTGGTGTTGGCGCTTCTGGTTGGACGCCGTCTTGTTTTGGTTCTTCCGGTACTTGTGGTTTTTCTTTCGGAGTTGACGGAGCTGGTGGTGTTTGTGGCTCTTCTGGTTTTGGTGAAACCTCCGGAGTATCTTTTGGTTGCTCTTTTGGAGTTTGTGGAGTTTGTGACTCTTCTTTTTTCGGTTCTTCTGGTTTTGGAGCCTCCTTAGGTGGCATAGGGGTTTCTTTCGGAGTTTCAAGGAGAATCTCACGTGCACCTAGCGAAGTAACCTCTGTACGATTCGAATTTTTGTACCTAAAACTCTTCATCACTACTACAAGTGGGAATGATTTTTGGTTTGAATCGGTCATTTCAGCAGTTAAATTATAGGTCAGCTGAGAAGTAGATTTTATTTTGTCTATGAAATAAATTTTAGACAACCGATTTTCTGATTTCCAGCGGTTAACCGTGTCATCAGGAGCTTGCCCTGCCGACCAGCCCCACTGATTATCAAAACTTGTATTATCCTCTTCTTTACTAAAATAACGGTACGAATCACCATCTTTATTGTTAGAACTTTCAACTTTGCTAGGAAATTTACTAATTAACTCAGTACCATCATTTCCTTTAATACTCGTTAATTTCAACCCTTGTGGAAGAATAAAATAAATACCTCCGTTATGACGATCAAAAGACCATTCACTTGTGTCAAAATTTACTCGCCATGTAATCTGTTTCTCTTCTAATTTCACCGAGTCTATTGTTACTGATTTTTGAAACTTCTCTTGTTCTACACTATTGTTATAATTCGTATTATCTGCGTTTGTTGTTTGAATTAGTGGCGTATCAGCTATTTTTTCTGAAACAGAATCATCTACCGGAATTTCTTCCATATCGCCATTAGTAGAATTACTCATCACCGCACGAGGTTGGAGAAGTGCTTCAGGCTCTGTGACATCTTTGATTTCTTCATTTAGAGTTTCTACTGGAGCATCGCTCTCTTCAAGCTCCTCTTCTTCAGCTAAAAAGTCGCTTTCCTCTTCATTTGGTACTACCGGTTTATTAGTAGCATCGCTTGCATTAACTGATGTAACATCTGGTTCTAGCGATTCTGCCTTAACCGTTGTCGTTGAATAAAAGGCTAATCCCCCTAATACGACTGTGCTTAATAATAAACTGGACACAACTTTCTGCTTGCTCATAATTGGCTCCTTCTTAAAATATAGATTTATACATTTTCCCACTCACCTACTGGAAATGACAACAAGCCACTGAATGCATTTGCATGAATATTGTTGCATTTCTGGATAGATGATGGTACTTCAAAATATGGACCGTACCAAGTATATCAGCCGTAGCTATCTTTTATCTGCCACGCATCTGTTTTTTTTGTGTTTTTCTATATATTGCTCACATTGAGCTTTGTCTCCATTTTTTTCGCTGATACATATCGCAAAGGCTGGTTTTTCCTCCAAAAAAATAACCTATCATTTCACGATAGATTACTTTTCACTATTTCCACAAACCGATGGGTAAATTGGGCGGTCATTCCCCAAATATTTTCTGGTAGATTTTCATAAAAGGGAACGGAGCGTTTGTGGTGACTGAAGGGATAGTCAACCCCACCTCTCAAGCGTTCAAAGGGAAAGTCACAATCCGGTACTATTTGTGAATCCAGTTGATAGTAGACTGGCTGAGTTGTTAATAGAGTTGATAGAGGCACTGTAAATATCCGAGCAACCTCTTCATTAGGAAGGATAGTCGTCCAATCAAGATTTAACCGTCCAACGAAGCAATGAACAGTTGAGCACTCCAAAACCAAATAATCAATTTCTCCGAGTATATCAATTTGTTCAGGTTGAATATTTAGTTCCTCCATAGCCTCCCGAACGGCCGCTTGCTGTGGCGTTTCTCCTACCTCTACTCTGCCACCTGGAAAGGAAACTTCCCCTGGTTGAGAAATGGACTCGCTCCGAATCTCATACAAGACCTGCCACTGGTTGTCTGACCAGACTAAGGGCAAGAAGACTGCATAAGAACGTTTTTCACCCAATGGCTGAGGCTGATAGTCTTTCAATAATGCCTGCAATTGATCAGTCATGGCAACTCCTTACTAACTAGTGATTTGTGTTTATTTTAACGAATTTTGTGGCATCTGGCAAGAACTTTGTCTAGATAAAAAAACCGAGAAGTTTCCTTCCCAGTTTAGTCCTTTATTTTCCTTTTAACATGCCCATAATGCCACGAGTCACCACGCGCCCAACTTCCCGTCCGACCTGACTCATCAGGTTCTTGGTAAAGCGATCCATCATGGAGTCTGTTTTGCGACTGGCTGGCTGACTGTTTTTTTGTGCAGCTTTAGTCGCTTCTTTCTGGGCTTTCTCTTCCATTTTTGCGGCTGCCTTAGCTTCTTTTTCTGCCTGTTTTTCCGCCTCGGCCTGCTCTGCTTTTTTGATGAGTTCGGCTTCTTTGGCCTCTGTCATGGCTAAAATCTGCTCGTGGGCAGATTCACGGTTGACCGCGTCAGCATATTTTTCCATCAAAGGAGAGTTGTTGATGACAGACAAGAGGGCGCTCGGCTCGACCGTTCCAAGCATACTCTTCGGTGGATAAATCAAGACCCGATCCGCAAAGCTTGGTGTGCCGTCTGCTTGAAGGGTAGACACAACCGCTTCCCCCACTTGCAACTCCTGAATGACCTTAGCTAAATCCTTATCACCTTCTTGACGGAAGGTTTCAGCAACAGTCGCGACAGTTTTGAGCTCTTTTGGTGTAAAGGCGCGAAGACCGTGTTGGATGCGATTTCCCAGCTGGGCTGCCACGCTATCAGGAATATCCGTTGGATTCTGCGTTACAAAGAAGACACCTACACCTTTTGAACGAATCAAACGAACAATCAATTCAATCTTTTCAAGAAGAACTTTTGGAGCATCTTTGAAGAGAACATGAGCCTCGTCAAAGAAGAAGACCATCTTAGGCTTATCCAAATCACCCACCTCAGGCAGCACTTCATAGAGTTCTGACAAAAGGCTGAGCAGGACTGTCGAATAAAGAGTTGGTTGATTGAACAGCTCAGTAGCTTGAAGGACGTTAATAACACCACGGCCATCTTCAGCTGTACGCATCAAATCAGCAATGTCAAGACTTGGCTCACCGAAGAAAATCTTACCCCCTTGTTGCTCCAAAACAACCAGGCTACGCAAGATTGCACCAACTGAACGAGCTGGAATATTTCCATAATATTGGCTCAGCTCTGCTGCATTTTCAGCCACAAAATTGAGCATGGCACGCAGGTCCATCAGGTCAATCAAGAGAAGACCACGCTCATCTGCCACGCTGAAAACGATATTCAAGATGGACTCCTGAGTATCATTCAAGCCCAGCAAGCGCGTCAATAAGACAGGCCCCAGCTCTGAAATAGTCATGCGGACAGGAGTCCCATTTTCCCCCAAGACATCCCACAACTCAACTGGATAACCGACTGGGCTATAGTCAAGATAGTGAGTCTTCTCTAGGCGACTAGGATCAATCTCCTTGGTATTGGTCGCAACCAAACTATTCAAATCACCCTTGATGTCCGATAGAAAGACCGGGATTCCCGCATCACTCAACTGCTCTGCCAAGACCTTTAAGGTCACAGTCTTCCCTGTACCTGTCGCACCTGCGATGATTCCATGACGATTGAGTCGCTTGAGCTGCATCTCCGCTCGACTGCTTCCATAGCCAAAAGCAATAACATCTGACATATTCTAGCCTCTTTTCCGATTTTTTCTAGCTTTATTGTAGCATAACTTTTAGGAAAATAGCAGAGCAGACAACTTTACATTGGATATGCCAAGAGAAAAAGAAAAACCCGATGAAACGGCAATGTCATTAAGTTAACTAACCTATCACATTTTGTGGTGGGTTAGTTTTTATGTTACACTAAAAATAAAAGGGGAAAAGTCATGCTAGATCAGATTAAAGCTCATTTACTTGATAGTATTAACGACATCGTTTCCATCGCAAACCAGTTTGTGCTTCATCCTGAAAAAGATTTTAGTCGGAAAAGTCAGCTAACGATGAAAACCATGATTCAAGCTATACTTACCATGGGAGGCAATACCTTAGCCAAAGAGCTACTTGATTTAGATTTGCCAGTTACCCAATCTGCCTTTGTCCAACGACGATATCAGATCAAACATCAAGCTTTTAAAGCCCTGTTTACCAATATTACTTCTAAAATTCCAATCTCTCACAACCTTCCTATCCTAGCTGTTGATGGTAGTGATGTGATTCTACCAAGAA